>JAYEOF010000331.1:0-2888 GCA_034722695.1 Campylobacterota bacterium | reverse complement strand
TATGGTGATGAGAGAAAAGATGTGGCACATGGAGTTGCACGTATGAGTGATGGAAGTCTCATTGTAGTAGGAGAAACGAATAGTTTTAAAAGAGCTAAGAACTTTTATCTGATCAAATTGAATAAATAATTAACTTTCTTTAGCTATAATTATATTTAATATAATAAACATAGGATAATAGATGCAATTTGTTGAGACACGAGGTAATGATGGGCAGAAGCCAAAAAGTGTAGCATTTTCAGAAGCGATACTTAGTCCAAGTGCTAGTTTTGGTGGTCTGTATGTACCTGAGAATCTTCCCAATTTAAATGAAGAATTTTTAACGAAACATCTTTCCGGTCATTATAAAACATTGGCATTGGATTTCTTACAACAGTTTAATATAGATATAGAAACAGAAGTTTTAGAAGAAGCACTTAAAAGATATGATGCGTTTGATGACCCCTCTGATCCGGTTCCCCTTACACAGATAGAAGAAGATTGTTTTGTCTCGGAACTCTATCATGGACAGACTCGTGCTTTTAAAGATATGGCGTTACAGCCTTTTGGTTATATCTTAAGTAAGTTGGCTCAAGAGAGAGGTGAAAACTATCTTATCATGGCAGCAACCAGTGGTGATACAGGTCCGGCAACATTGGAGACATTTAAAAACCAGGACAATGTCAAGGTGGCCTGTCTTTACCCTGATGGTGGGACATCTGATGTTCAGAAACTCCAAATGGTGACAGAAGATGCTGAAAATCTTAAAGTAATTGGAGTGGAGGGTAATTTTGATGACACACAACATGCACTCAAAGATCTCCTTGCTTCTGAAGATTTCAAGTCTGAACTCGAAGAACGCGGCATTAAACTTACTGCAGCGAACTCTGTAAACTTTGGACGTATTATATTCCAGATCATTTACCATATCCACTCTTATTTGGAAATGGTACGCAACAAGACTATTACTATGGGTGAAAAGATCTACCTTGTCGTGCCAAGTGGTAACTTTGGTAATGCATTGGGTGCATATTATGCAAAAAAAGCGGGTCTTCCGATCCAAAAGATACTGATCGCTTCAAATATCAATAATATTTTAACAGACTGGATCACTACAGGTTCATATGACCTAACAGACAGAACGCTAATATTGACAGAATCACCTGCAATGGACATTCTCAAAAGTTCAAATATTGAGCGTGTTATGTATGATAAATTTGGAGGAGAGAGAACCAAAGAGTTGATGGATGCTTTAGCAAGTGAGGGTAAATATCAGTTGAGCAGTGATGAGCTGGCATCTTTACAAGAAGATTTTACCGCTACCTTCTCTGACGATGAAGAGGGCGAAGCAGTGATAGCTGCCTATGCACAAAAAGGGTACATTATGGATCCTCATACTGCAACATGTATGAAAGCGTATGAGACACTTAGAGAAGAAAAACTTCCTACAGTGATCTACTCAACAGCAGAATGGACAAAATTTTCTTCGACGGTATCCAAAGCACTAGGACATGCAGTGAAAGATGATATAGAAGCATTAAAATGGGTGACAGAAAATGCAAATGTTTCTGTCCCCCCAATGATCAATGGTCTATTTTCCAAACCTATTGTTCATACGGTGGTAGTAGATAAAAAAGCTATAAAAGGAGAGATGTTAAACTTTTTATAGTTTAGCATAACGTAATGTCGAGAAACTATTTAACTTTTTTTATCATACCCTTTATCCTACTTGAAGTTGCAACTGCAAAGGCAGTTGTAGAGTGTAATATTGTTACAGGGGGAACAAGAGAGTGTAACCCTTACAGTTCAAGATTTGTAAAAGCAAAAGAGGTAAAATATGACCTTGATAGAAAAAAGTTAATTGTTACCAAGACACTTCCTGTACCTGAAAAGAAAGCTTCTGTAAAAGTTATTTCAGTAGAAGATATGATCGAGAGATATGTGAAAGTTGAAGACTCTATGCGTTTTAAGGGTGATGAACCAGTACCTTTGGAGAAAAGAAAAAAAGAGATAATACTTACACAAATACAAAAAATTAAACTTGCAAGAAAAAAACTTTTTGATAAAATGCAAAAATTCAAAGAAGAAAAAGAGCAAAAGAGACTTGAAGCATTAGTAATTACAGAAGAAGAAAAGAAAAAAGAGTTAGAAAAAGAAGAAACGAGACTTGAAACATTAAGACTTGCAGAAGAAGAGAAGAAAAAAGCGTTAGAAGAAAAGCGTAAACATCAAGGCTTATATGTGATTGAAAAAGGTGATGGTTTGAGTACTATTGCTGCAAAATTCGGCATAAAGACAAATGAATTAAGAACGTTAAATAATTTGGAGAAAAAATCAGCTATTCGGATAGGAAAAAAACTGACTATTCCTTATAACCAAAAAAGGGTTGATTCTATTGCACGTGCAGAGTATATTGTAGAAAAAGGAGACAGCTTCGGTTCAATTGCCAAAGATTTTAATCTTACTTCTAAAGCCATCATAGAACATAATCGCCTAAAAAGAAGGGCTAAGATACGTTTGGGACAGAAGTTACGCTTACCTTTGCCTCATGCACTAAAAAAGAAAAGAAGCAAATTTGATAAAAAAAAGTTTAGTAAAAGTTTTGGTAGAAAAAAGCTTCGTGTTACTGCAACAGCTTACAGTTCTCATAAAGGACAGACAGACAAAACCCCATTTCTGGCAGCATGGAACAACCGTTTACGTCCAGGTATGAAAGCCATTGCCGTCTCCAGAGATATGTTGACCAGATATGGTATGAAAAACGGTACAAAAGTAAGAATAGCCGGATTACCCGGTTACTATAGAGTAAAAGATAAAATGAATAAACGTTATAGAAAACGAATTGATATTTATATGGGGCTCAATAAAAGAAAAGCATTACGCTGGGGAAGACGCAGTGTTGTGATCTA
>JAYEOF010000330.1:0-2905 GCA_034722695.1 Campylobacterota bacterium | reverse complement strand
CCTTTATGACTTCCATCACAGAACGGTTGCGTTTTTGAACGTCCACATGTACAATACATATACTCTTTACCCGCTTCGAGAGAAGTTTTGACAGGACTATTATCTGCGATCATTGGCTTTTTCATAACAACTCCTTTTGTGTTATTATAACAAAATAAAATGCATTATCTAATTAGTACTTCAGAGAAACTTTTTTATAAAAAAGTTCAAAATCCCCTTTTGATAATGGTTTTGAGAAATAATAACCCTGGAAAATATCGCAGCCATTTTCCAATAAAAACTTAAATTGATCTTCCGTCTCTATACCTTCCGCCACAGTTTTCAGATTAAATATTTTTGCCATAGAGAGGATCGTGGTGATCATCAGTTCATCAGATTCACGCTCACCCAAATGACTCACAAAAGAACGATCTATTTTTAATTCATCTATAGGCATTTCCCGTAAAGAACTTAGTGATGAATACCCTGTTCCAAAATCATCCATGGAAAAAGAGAAATCCAAATACTTAAGTTTATTTATGATTGAAATAACTCTATACATATCTTCAATAAGAATCGTCTCTGTCACTTCAAAAATTATTTTCTTTCTTGTCTCTTCATTCAGATACTTTTCAGATAATTGATGAACTTCATTTAAAAAAGTACTGTGTAAAAATTGTCTCACAGAGATATTGATCGAAAACTGCTTTAATTCCAAGCCTTTTTTATCCCATAAGTGAAGTGTTTTAAAAGCCTCTGCAATAATATGATTCCCCAATTCAACAATCAGCCCTGTCTTTTCCGCAATCGCAATAAATTCATCTGGTGATACAAATCCAAACTCTGGACTATTCCAGCGAACAAGCACTTCACAACCTATTATTTTCTGCTCCCTATCAAGCTGTGGCTGGTAACGAAATTCAATTTCATTGTGTTCCAGAGCAAAATAGAGTCTGCGTTCTATTCTTAGAAGATATTCAACCCGTTTTGCCAACTCATCATCAAATAAAATGATCCCATCACGACCTTGTGCTTTTGCCTGATACATTGCAATATCTGCTTCTTGAATAAATTGTCTGGCTTCTGTTGATGCATCTCCTACACTATTGACACCGATACTTGCAGAGATATATAGATGGTGACGATCGATCACATAAGGTTCCTTTATGATCTGCAGCAACTCTTTAGCAAAAGTGTATGCAATATCCTGACAATTTTCACTCTCATATAATTCATTACTAACTACTGTAAATTCGTCTCCTCCAAGACGAGCGATCATATGCGTATCTGCACAGTAGTCTTCAATACGTTTTGTAACTTTTTTAAGAACTTTATCTCCCAACTCATGACCGAGTGAATCATTGATCGTTTTAAAATGATCAAGATCAATAAGCAAGAGATAGGCACTTTTTTTAGTAAATTGTACTCTCTTGATCACATGATCCATATAATTTACAAAATAACGACGATTATACAAATCCGTCAATGCATCATGTTGCGCCTGATAATAGTTTTTTTGGAGCAGGTTATAACTGTTATCTGATGCGTAGATCAATACTCCAAAAAAAATAAGAGAAAATACAGAAAGAACATCACCATAAAACTCTCCTATCATTATGAAATATACTGTCAAAGGCAAAACCAAGATCGATAAAACCGGAAAAAAAAGTTTTCTATCTGAAAACAACAGTGTTGATGCCACAACAGATGCACCTATTTGGGTGAAAATGGCAATATAATGCAGTTTCTTCTCTACCTCTCCTGCATATAAAAGAAAAATAAGGGTCCATAATCCAAAGATAATATAGAAAAAGAGTGTAAGTTTTTGATACCAGCTTTTCAGCTCATCTGTACCCATCTTTTCCAGTTTAAAGTCTTTATAAAGCTGCCATCCCCATGATGATACCAGTATGACCAAGCTATACCAGATCAATGCCGGTATGATTACATCATACATCCATCCCAGTGCAATATACGCTAAACCAGGTATTAAGGAGAGACCTATCATCCATAAAATCTGTTTTTGCAAGAAAGCATAAAAATTTTGTTCATTCATAACTGATATTTTATAATTATTTTTTACAACATGAGATTAAAGTATAGATAAAAATCAAAAATATCTATATAATTATGAGTCTTTTACAAAAACAACAACCATTCATACTATGATATACATTATATTGCTGCACTCACTAAATACCTCAATGTATACTTTGTTTTTTGCTATAATTAAGAAAAGGGTTTATATGAAACAGTTACTCTCTCTACTCTTGATCACCCTCTCCCTACACGCTGGTGAAGCCCAAAATATCATCAAAAAACTTGAAAAAAACCTTCGTGGTGACTACATGTATGCAACCATGAAGATGATAGTCACAAGTAAACGAGGGAAACGTACTGTGAAGATAGAATCTTGGTCCAAAGGCAATAAAAAAAGTTTTATCAAAATACTCTACCCTAAAAAAGACAAAGGTATCACTTTTTTAAAGATAGACAATCAAATGTGGCAGTACATCCCCAAAATAGAACGTACCATCAAGATACCACCATCTATGATGCTTCAAAGTTGGATGGGAAGTGACTTTACGAATGATGACATGGTTAAAGAGAGTTCTTTGGAAGAAGACTACAAAGCAAAACTCCTCTCCAAAAAAGGAAACTCTGCTACATTGGAACTACTCCCAAAGGAGGATGCTGCAGTAGTTTGGGGGAAGATCATCATCGATGTTGACTTGAAAAACGCTGTGCCTGTTAAAGAGACTTACTATGATGACAGGATGCAAAAAGTCAGAGTGATGACTTTCTCTAAAGTAGAACAACACGGATCACACAGAGTGCCTATGGTCATGGAACTTAAACCCCTTGATGCCAACAAAAAGAGAAACAGAACGAAGATCATCTTTGAGAAGATAAACTATGATGCAAA
>JAYEOF010000329.1:0-2917 GCA_034722695.1 Campylobacterota bacterium | reverse complement strand
CGTCCTTTCTCACCAAAAGATATTACTGATAAAGTTAAGGAGGTATTTTAGTCATGGCATTTAATTACGATAGTTATTTAAGAATGGAAAAGATGCCAACACTATGGTGTTGGGGTTGTGGAGACGGAATTGTTTTAAAAGCATTCGTTAGAGCTGTTGACGCTTTAGGTTACTCTAAAGATGACATTTGTGTTGTATCTGGTATTGGTTGTTCAGGAAGATTCTCTTCTTATGTTGACTTTAACACTATTCACACACCACATGGTAGAACGGTTGCATTTGCTACAGGTGTTAAACTTGCTAACCCTACTAAACATGTAGTAATTGTAACTGGTGACGGTGATGCATTTGCTATTGGTGGTAACCACAGTATTCATGGGCCTAGAAGAAACATTGACATGACAATGATCGTTATTCAAAACTTTATTTATGGTTTGACGAATGCACAAACTTCTCCAACTACACCTCAGGGTATGTGGACAGTTACTCAAAAAATTGGTAACATTGACCCTACTTTTGATGCATGTAAACTTATGGAAGCAGCAGGTGCAACTTTTGTAGCGCGTGAGTCAGTAACAGCACCTAAGAAACTTGAGAAGATCTTCAAGGCAGCACTAGAGCATAAAGGTTTCTCTTATGTTGATGCATTGACTAACTGTCATGTTAACTTGGGTCGTAAGAACAAAATGGTTGCGGCTATGGATGTTCTTGACTGGATCGACAGCATCACTGTTACTAAAAAGAAATATGATGCAATGACAGAAGAAGAGCAGATGAACTTGCTTCCAACAGGTATCTTAAAGCAAGATGAAACGCAAAGAGAATACTGTGATGCATACCAAATGGTAATCGATGCGCATCAAGGTAAAAGAAGCAAGATCACTCAAGATGATTTTGAGAAAAAAATATAAAGGAGAGACTTATGGCTAGCAAAACAAGAGACGTATTAAGATTTACGGGCGTTGGTGGACAGGGTGTTCTTCTTGCAGGTGAGATCTTTGCATCTGCTAAAATCAACCTTGGTGGATTTGGTGTTAAAACAGCAACATATACATCACAAGTTCGTGGTGGACCAACAGTTGTTGATATCCAACTAGACGAAGAAGAGATTTGGTACCCACACGCGGTAGATGGTGAAGTTGACTTTATGCTTTCTGTTGCAGATGCATCATACCAGCTTTTCAAAAATGGTGTACGTGACGGTGCGACGATCGTGATCGAGCCAAACCTAGTATACCCAAGTGATGAAGATAGAAAAAGATGGAATATCGTTGAGATACCTATCATTACTATCGCAAAAGAAGAGGTAAAACTTGTTCTTACACAATCAGTTGTTGCACTTGCAATTGCTAACACTTATCAAAAAGTAATTGATGATGAGACATTAAAAGCAACTATGCTTGCAGCAGTACCTGAGAAGTTCCATAAGCCAAACCTATTGGCTTATGAATTAGGTAAAAAATACGCAGAAGAAGCTATAGCAAACGCATAATTTGTTTGCTTCATTGCATCTTTGAGGGAGTTAGCTCAGTCACGTACTGAGCGTACGCTCCTTCCCAACAACCCACAAACCTACAATAAATCAAACAAATTCTTTTTATTTGATAATCCACAAATACACACTTGTAAAATAAACACTTTATTTCTTACTTTTATACAACTATTCTTACTATCTTTGGTTATAATGAGCAAAATTTAATATAGGATATAGTATGAGCGATTACATAGATGAAGATGATGATTACGGTGATTATAAAGATGATTTTTGGGGTCGTACTCCTCAGTCAAGCTACTTTGAAATAGCAAAAACAGCCAACCAGAACATTGTAGAAAAAGAGATTGAAGCTGTTTTTAGAAGACTTGCTGTTGCTGAGCGTATGCTTGAAGAGAGAGATCTTGCTGAAGAGTTGGAACAAGAGATCAGCAGAACAGTCATAGATGAAGATATAGACGGAAGAACAGGGTCTGTATTTATTGACCTTGTAGGACGCATTGTAACTCAGTGTGAGTAACAAAAGTATTATAGAAATGTATGGCTAAGAATCTCCCCAGCCATGCATTTTTCTGGATATGATGATATCATAGTGTTCGAACATATCATCAATAACACTCGTAGAGACATAGAGGCTCTCTTCTAGTGTAGCAAGCCAGTTGTCTCGTTCTGCATACCCTTTTTTAGGGAGGAACAGTACAAGGTTTCCGGCACTTCTTATGATCTTATGCACCCTTTGTAAAAAATCTTTCCTAAAACTTTCTTCTATTTCAATGGTGACAAATATAAAGTTATACTCCTGCGCTTGTATCATGTAACTACGTCGCTGTAAGGGAAAGTTCACAACTTTGGTCTGTTTTTTGTCCTTGTAGTGCTCGGCGGTCTTTTCATAAAATGTTTTTTCTGTACAGTTGATCTGGTATCCGTATTCGTGTGAAATACAATACTCACTCAACATTTCTATGAGTTCTCCCCCGCTATCTGTAAAATGTGCAATTTTAAATGAAGGAGTAGACCCCATAATACTTAGGAGGGTTTCTAATGATTCTTTTTCTAAATTTTTCATAGTTTAAGTGTAGCTAAATAAAATTAATTTTGCTATAATTCCGCAGGTGCAACAGGTAGTTGCTGGTGGTGTTAACCACGAGAGGAAAGTCCGGGCTGCAGGTGAGACAGGGCTCCATCTAACAGATGGCCAGAGTAATCTGAGGGCAAGTGCAACAGAAAGTAGGTAGCCACTTCGGTGGTCATAGTGAAAGGGTGGGGTAAGAGCCCACCGGTGGGTGTGGTAACACGCTCAGCCAGGTAAACCCTGTCCGCAGCAAGAAGTATATGGTATAAGTCTCACAAGCTGTTAGATCAGCACACATACTTCGCTTGAGCGTATTGGCAACAATCCGCCTAGATAAATAACTACCCAAGACA
>JAYEOF010000328.1:0-2922 GCA_034722695.1 Campylobacterota bacterium | reverse complement strand
GACATGATCATCACGGCAATGATCATCATACTGGTATCCAGAGCAGAACCACGAAAAAGAACCAGTAGCAGTGCCAGTGAGATATTGGTGATCAGAGCGATCATAAATGTGGGCAGTGCAATAGCCAAACTTGGTATCATTCTCTCTTTGATATCAGAACCAATATCACGGTTGGCATCTGAAAATCCGAAGTTAAAAGAGAATAGCTTAAGTGACTCCTGTACAAAAAGTGTATTGGTTACGGTACTGATCCCTCCGGCTTCACTATTTATAAAGAGGGGTTTATCATACCCTTTCTCCTCTTTCCATGACTGGATCAGTTCAGGCGTTACCTGTTTTGCACCCAGTTGGGCTCTCGCCATGTCATCAGGACTGTTTACCATAAAAAACAGCATAAACGTGATGAGATTTACCCCTATAAGGATGGGAATAGCATAGAGTATTCTTCGGATAATATAAGCAAACATTTAATTGTCTCCTTTAATAACAGCTTTTTGTCGAGACTGGTATGCACGATAGAGTGGATAGCTCATTGACACTATAAAAAGCAGCAATAAGATCAAAGGCCATAGCACCGGCTGGTTCCACTCTTGTTGTTTTTTTGCTCTCAACTTGGCATCGATCCGTTTATATTTCAGTGTATTATTTGCCATAGCATGAGGAAAAACATTCGTATACCACTCATGAGAAAGTGCAAGTGATTTAGGGTGTATTCCCCATATCCAAGGAGTATCTTCTCTTGCTATCTTTACCATCTCTCTTATCTTTTTCATTCTAAGAGAAGAGTTTTTCATCGTTTTTATCTCATCAAAGAGTCTATCAAACTCTGGATTTTGATAATTTGAAGAGTTGATCCCTGCTCCGTTTGTATTGACTGCTGCATTGCCACCATAGAGTAAAAAGAGAAAGTTTTCAGGGTCTGGATAGTCTGCATTCCAACCCCATGAAAAGAGTTGTGCTTTACCTTTCCTCACTTTATCCTGGAAACGGTTGTAGTCTGTCGCACGGATAACCAGCTGAATACCTAACTTGTCAAACTGCTTTCGTCGCCAATCCATCAAAGCCCTGTCATCAGGACCTGTAGCTGTAGTATCATAGTGTAATTTTAAAGGCTTGCCTGTCTCTTCTGAAATACCGTCAGGATAACCTGCTTCTGCCAATAATTTTTTAGCAACATCTAAAGATTTTCTGACACGTTTACCCTCTACCCAATCATACACTACGCTGTCTGTTCCTTCCTCTCCCTCTTCATAACCGAAAATTCCCGGAGGAATAGGTCCCTGTGCTGCAATACCTCGCTCATTTGCAAAGATAGAGATATACTCCTCCTGATTTTGAGCAATACTTATGGCTTGTCGCAGTTTTTTAGCTGACTCAGAGTAGCCGCCTACCAGCGGATCAACCATATTGAATGCCAAATAGAAACTAGAGGGCTGCACAGAACCTTTTAACTCAATCCCTTTCTCTTGCATCTCATCACTTAGACCCATATTTCCAGTTGATGAGATCTGTACTGCCTGATCAAAAGCTTCTGAACTTATCCCTGATGCATCATAGTAGCCTTGCAGAAACTTATTCCATAGAGGTATACTCTCTTTTTCAAGTGAGTAGATTATCTCTTTGATAAAGGGGATCTTTAACCCTGCATCTTTAAGTAGCTCTTTTGGGATATTTAACTTTTCACTCTCTTCTTCACTTAGTGTTGGATAGCTCTCACTGTGATAGTTGGGATTTTCAACCAGTCTCATCTGTTTGTTTGGATTATTTTCAGCTAAGTAATATGCACCTGTTCCAACGGGGAACCAATTGAGTGTTAAATTTTTTGCTACTAAACCCTTCTGTTGATAAAACAGATCAGCCTCCCAAGGGATAGGAGCAAAAAAGTTCATACTGAGCCAGTAGAGAAATTGAGGATAATGACCTTTTATCTTAATAGTCAGGGTATGGTCATCTAGCACTTTAAGTCCTGAGATAGAGTAAGAACGAAGATCTAGGGTTTGATCACTCTTTTTATTCTCTTTTGCTGCTTGAGTGATCTCTTTGGAGAACTCCTCTAATCCAACGATATACTCTTGCATACTGTCTAAAATAGGTGAGTGGTTCTGTCTCACTGCCATTCTCTTGATAGCATATTCATAATCTGAAGCTACCAGTAAACGTGTTGCAGTTTTTTTAAAATCATCAAGCGAAGAGACAGCTTCCATTTCATCTTCATTCAATGCACCATAAACCAACCCTCCCTCTGCATCTTTTACAAAAGAGGGATGATCCTGATATCTGACATCTTTTCTCAGGTCTAAACGATATTCTGAAAATACCACTTCATTTGAACTCTCATCTACCCTGTTCCCCTCTTTGTCCAAATAAGTAATAGTTGGCATTTTTATTAAGGTAAGGGGCTCCAGTTCATAAGGTCGTTTCAGGTAATTATATTGCAAGGGCGGTTCATAGATCTGACCGATGATAGCCCATTCATTGGCAGAGTATGATACTACAGGATCAAGTCGTTTAGGGGGTAAAGAAAAGGATGAAAAGAGTGTTTCAGTTTTTACTTTTTCAGTATTATGAGGACTGTTCCAAATACCTGCATAAGCATTAATAGTCATAAATAATAGAAGAATTTTAACAAATAATCTGTTCATTGATTTTGGAGTTACCTTTCGTACAATTTATTCTTCTTGAATATCTATTTCTCTTAAAAATAGATTTTATCATAATTCGGGTTCAACTATTAGATATCACTGTTAATTAAGATAAAATTTCTCCTAATTTCATTAATTTTATTTATGTAAGTTGTAGAATATATTCACTCTTATCTTATATAAATAGTTTCACATAATTCATTCGATAAGTACAAATAATGCAAAAGATTAATTTATAAGAATTAACTTAGATTTAAATGATGTTGTCCTATCATTGATA
>JAYEOF010000327.1:0-2952 GCA_034722695.1 Campylobacterota bacterium | reverse complement strand
TATCAATTCATTTTTTCATGTTAAAGTTAGTTGATTTTGTTTGGAGAAGAGAGCATTTATAAAAGCTATAAATGCTTATGAGAACGAAGTAAAGGCTTCGTTCTATTTGTATCTAAAAGTGATACGACCTTTGTCAAGACTGTATGGAGTAAGCTCCACTTTTACAGTATCTCCCGGAAGGATCTTAATATAGTGCATTCTCATTTTTCCAGCAATGTGACAAAGCACGATATGCTTATTGTCCAACTCTACTCTAAATGTCGCATTTGGTAATGCTTCAACCACTTTACCATCAATTTCAATTACATCATCTTTTGCCATTATTTTATTCCTTTATGAATTTTCTACTTATTTATGCTTCTGTTAAGATCACTGCTTTACCATCCACTACTGCAACTTGATGCTCGTAGTGTGAAGTTCTGCATTGATCATCACTTGTGACTGACCATTTGTCTTCAAGGAGTACAGGTATACCACTTTTTTTACATACCATTGGTTCCAAACAAAAAACCATACCGTTCTTGATCTTTGGGCCTTGATTGGCTTTACCTTCAAGATAGTTTGGTATATTTGGTTCATCGTGTGGTTTAGTACCGATACCATGCCCACAATAATCCCTTAACGGAACAAATCCTCTTTCAGTTATAAAGTCTTCAAGAATTTTTGTCAACTCTTTAAAACGCATACCAGGTTTAATGGATTCTATCGCATGGTAAAGTGCATCTTTGGAACAAGCGATCAATGCTTCATCTTCTGCAGATATTTTACCAACCGGAATCGTTACTGCCGCATCGCCATAATAGCCATCCAACTTAGTTCCAATATCCAGACCTAAAATATCACCCTCTTTAATAACAGCATCTGTAGGTACACCGTGAATACATACTTCGTTTACTGAAGTACATACAGATCCGGTAAATCCATAAAGACCCTTAAATGATGGGATGGCACCATGTTCACGCACAAAGGCTTCGCCCATAGTATCTATCTCATTGAGTGTCATACCGGGTTTGATTGTGTTTTGAAGATATTGAAGTGTTTTTCCAACGATCTCGCCAGCTGCTTTGAGCTTAGCGATCTCGTCAGGTTTTCTGATAGCAATAGCCATTATAGACCTACATTTCCTAATGTATCATATTGATTCATTGTTCTTTGTGCTTCTATTTTTCTCATCGTGTCAAGTGCAACTTGAACAATAATAAGTACAGCAACCCCACCGAAGTAGAACGATGCACCCATTCCAGAGATGATCATAAATGGTACTGTAGAAATGATCGCAAGATATACCGCACCTGAACCGGTGAGTCTACTTGCAACTTCATTTAAAAACTCTTTAGTGTGTTCACCCGGTCTAACACCAGGGATGAATCCACCTTGTCGTTTTAGGTTGTCTGCAATGTCTTTGGCATTGAATGCGATCGATGCATAGAAAAATGCAAAGAACATTACAAGTAAAAATGTCACTACGTTAAAAGTGATACCACCCGGTGCCAATGAATCAGCAATTGCCGTGACCCATGGTGTTGTACTCGCTTGTAACATTGTAAGTGGGAACATCAATATTGCTGAAGCAAAGATAGGAGGAATAACACCCGAAAGGTTTACTTTCACAGGGATGTAGTTCATCACTCTCTTTGTCTGGTTCTGCATGATGGTCTTTCTTGAGTAAGAGATAGGTACTCTTCTCTCACCCAGTTCAACATAGATAATAGCCAAAATAGTGATCAGCATGATCGCTAAGATACCAAGTACTACCAAGAAGTTCATCTCACCTGCATTTACCGCGCTGATCGTATTACCGATCGCAGATGGTAATCCAGATACAATACCGGCAAAGATAATCAATGAAATACCGTTACCAATACCTTTTTGTGTGATCTGTTCCCCTATCCACATAAGCAACATCGTACCTGCCAACATAGAGAAGGTAGTAAGCAATGTAAACATCATAGGATCTATCATAATAGCACTCTGTCCTGCACGTCCCGTCATACTTTGAAGCCCCATAGAAACACCAATAGCCTGTACTACAGTAATGAAAATAGTGAAATAACGAATGATCTGCATATATTTTTGCATACCGTCACGCTCTTTTTTCATTTGACCAAGTGCCGGGAAAGTTGCTGAGAGAAGTTCCATAACGATGGAAGCAGTAATGTAGGGCATAATACCTAGAGAGATAATACTTAAACGTTCAACGGCATTACCAGAGAACATATTCATTAGCCCAAGGGCATTGCTTGAGTTGTCATCAAAGAACTCTTTGATAACAGCCAAGTCAACACCTGGAGTTGGGACATAGGCTAAAACTCTATACGCAAATAGGAATCCTAATGTGATCAGGATTTTTTGAGTTAAAGCGTTGCCCATCTTATTTTCCGCTTGTTGTAACAGCTTCGTCTTTGATTTTAGCAGCAAGATCTTTTGCGCTAGCACCAATCAACTTCACTTTACTAACATCTTTACCAAGTTTATGTACAGACTTGATAGTCTCAAGTGTGATCTCAGAAAGTTCTGCAACTGCTTTGATCTTTTCAACATTGATCACATATGGTTTTTCTACCATAGAAGTAAAACCAATTTTAGGTAATCTTTTGTAAAGTGGCATTTGTCCACCCTCAAAACCTCTTTTTCTCTTGTAACCAGATCTAGATTTTTGACCTTTGTTACCACGTCCAGCTGTCTTACCTGTTCCTGAACCTTGACCACGTCCAACTCTTTTTCTATTTTTAGTTGAACCTGGTGCAGGTTGTAAATTATGTAAACCCATAATTACCCCTTACGCTTTAATTCTAGTAAGTGCTTGAACTGTTGCTCTTACTAGGTTATTTGGGTTGTTAGAACCGATTGATTTGCTAAGAACATCTTGAATTCCTGCAAGCTCAAGTACTGGTCTGGCAGCACCACCGGCGATAACACCTGTACCTTCACTCGCTGGTCTAAGCACGATTC
>JAYEOF010000326.1:0-2988 GCA_034722695.1 Campylobacterota bacterium | reverse complement strand
TTGTCTCTCCAACCCTTGAGTAATCGGTGCGACTTAATCAAAGATTCTTCGCATAGTTTCCTAAAGCCTAATAGTTTTAGGGAGGAGGATTATATCCAAATGTTTATTAATGTTTTCTGAGATTGTATATTATTACGATACGGGCTAATTATGCAGCCGGTGCAACATCTTATCTGCACTCAAGCTGACCAACATAGAGACTATCACATACGCTAAGAAGAAGTAAAGTCCCACTTCAACCTCAGCACGACTCACATCGCCTTTGTTTGCAGTCAGATAAACCAGGAATGTCGCGACAACAAAAACATCGACCATTGACCATTTTCCTATCATCTTAAAAAACTTTACGATGCCATGTGCAAATTTACTCTCCATAAAAATAGAGACAAAGAGTAAAGAGAGTGTTTTTGTCACCGGCACAAGTACAGAGAAGAGCAGTATAACTATCGCAACCACCACATCACCACTCTCAAAAAGTTTTGTGATGGAACCCATAACCCCTTTAGATTCAAAGGAAAGTACTACATCACCCAAGTACTCCACTTCTTTATGGATGGTCACCATCATAATAGGAGTGATGAGCCCAAATACTAACGTTACCAATGCACCCAGAGAACCAAAAAAAGTAAATGCCCGTAGAGAAATTAAAAAATAGCTACCCAGTATTCCAAGTAGTATCAGTATAAAATAGAGTGCATACTCCTGACTCTTTTTTTTATGTATCTCTTGTTCTGCTCTCAGCTTTTCAAGGTTCTTCTTTTTATCATTTTCATAAAACCCCAAAGAGAATGCTTCGGCAAGCTCTTTGAGTTGAAACTCTGCAAGTTTCTTTGCACTCATATGACTCACCAGTGATGTTGTTGCCTGCTCATACGCTTTTGCCTGAGTATAGGCTTTTGAACCAAAGAAAACCATCACAGCTAAAAAAAGTGTTAAGATCATATAGAGTATCTGTTTTTTTATCATTCCAACACCTCAAAATAGATCAATAAAGTCTTCTGAAAAAAGTTATCATTGTCATCACTGATCATAACATAACGATTTTTGCCTACTTTAGCCAAACCTTCAAAGTTATCGACATCCCAGCCTTTATGGCTACTCATTTTTGCCAGTACTTTCGTTTTACACATTTTTTTCTTACAGTTTCGGATATAAACCTTCTTGAGTGTCACAACAAAGGGGTTCATCAGTCCGGTGTAGGAGCGTTCAAGCACAAGAATATTGCCATCATCCATCACTTCCATGGCAACAACAGCTGAACTTCCCTCCGGTTCTGCTCTAAAGTACCATTTTTTACCACTGAGTGCATAAATTGTTTGGCGTTTTTTATCATCTTTTTTCAAGGGCCACTCAGCAGCTGTCAATATGCCATACTTTGGATGCCATGCAAGGGCTTCGAGAGATTTGTTTCTACTACGGTAATTTTTAGGATTTCTTAGTTTTCTTGGTAACTGATATGTTCGTATCATATTCCCATAACTATTACTATTTTTATGAAACCAGCCTATTTTGGCTCTCCCCTCAAAAGAGATAATCAGTCGTCCTTTGCCGTCAAGGGTCATTCCTTCACTGTCGTGTCGCCATTTTTTAAATTTCTTACCTTTTTTTTTCGTAAGTTTTACCGCACTAAGTGGTTCAAAACCTTCTATCTTCTCAGTAAATATGGCGTTAAAAGTAAAAAGTTTTCCCTCATCACTCAGCAGAAAAAGTTTTTTTACTTTTTCATAATAGGCTATATCTGAAATTTCAGAAAATTTGATCCCGTCAACATGACTAAAAGAGAGTTGTTTCTGGTCAAGTATTTTAATACCCATAAAATTATTTTCTTTTAAAACAGGAGTGATATTTACAGGGAAGCTACCTGCTTGGAGTAATCCCAGGCAAAGTATAAAAAGAAAAACTATTCTCATTTCTCTTGAGACTCTTCAGGAAAAAAATAAACCATAATAATGATCCAGGCAACAGCAACATCTATGGCAACATCCGCATAGTTAAACACTGGGTAGTTAAATCCACAGTGCCACGCTATATAATCAACCACACCTTCATGCACAAAACGGTCATACACATTGCCGAGTGCACCACCTATCAGTAGTCCTACAGGGAAAGCATAACGTTTAAGGTAACCCTCTTTGAGTACATAGAATACTATACCTATAACAAGAAGACTCTGTATCCACTTCAGATAAGGTCCAATAAAAGACAACATAGAAAAAGCCACACCTTTATTGTAGTGTAACTCCAAGTCAATACACTCTCCTGCCCTGTAATATCCTTCGACAAAAAGTGACTTGATATTCTGGTCTATGATAAATGTACCCAATGCTACCAGTAAAAAAACTGAAAATGCCCTCATTAAGCAAGTGCACCTTTAAAAAACTTCTCACACTCTTCCATCATTGCATCAAGCTTCTTCTCATCTTTACCTTCAAGCAGAAGACGTATTTTATTTTCTGTTCCGGAGTATCTGAAAAGATGGCGCATTCCTGCTCCTTCAACCTTCTCTTTCAATGCATCCAGTCCTTCTATGGTATCAAAATCTCTTTTTTCATCTACCATAAGATTTACAAGCAGTTGAGGATAAGACTCATAAGGGTTAAAGACTTCACTTGCTTTCTTCCCACTCTCTACAAGGTAAGCCAATGCCTGCAAGGCACTTGAGATACCATCTCCTGTCTTTGCATAATCAGAAAAAATGATATGCCCACTCTGCTCACCCCCAAAGTTGATACCTTTTTCCTGCATCATCTCAACAACATTCTTATCTCCCACAGCTGCACGATGCAGAGTAAGACTTTGTGAATCAAGATACTCATCCAGTCCCTGGTTACTCATGACCGTCGCAACCATACCGCCACCTTTAAGTTTACCTTGATTCTTCAAGTGTACTGCAAGCACACCCATCAGCTTATCCCCATCGATCACATCACCTTTCTCATCCACCACAACAAGTCTGTCCGCATCACCATCAAGCGCAATACCCACATC
>JAYEOF010000325.1:0-2990 GCA_034722695.1 Campylobacterota bacterium | reverse complement strand
CAGAGGACTTTACGAGATAACCAAAAAATCAATTTACGGAGGAAGTAATATGGCTTTAAATAGAAGAGAATTTCTTAAAAGTGCAGCGGCAGCATCAGCAGCATCTGCAGCAGGAATTGCTGTTCCATCAAGTTTAAGTGCGGCGGCAACGGATGCACAGAAAGACTGGAGATGGGATAAAGCGGCTTGTAGATTCTGTGGTACGGGTTGTGGTATCATGATGGCTACAAAAGGCGAAGGTAAAGACAGAAAGATCGTAGCGGTTAAGGGTGACCCTGCTGCTCCGGTAAATAGAGGTCTTAACTGTATTAAAGGTTACTTTAATGCGAAGATCATGTATGGTTCTGACAGACTTAAGCAACCATTATTGAGAATGAATGCTAAAGGTGAGTTTGATAAAAAAGGTAACTTTAAACCAGTAAGTTGGAAAAGAGCCTTTGATGAGATGGAAAAACACGCTAAAAAGGCACTTAAAGCAAGTGGCCCTGAAGGTGTAGCAGTATTTGCATCAGGTCAATATACAGTTATGGAAGGTGCAGCAGCTCAGAAAATGATGAAAGCTGGATTCCGTTCAAATGCTATTGATCCAAATGCTAGACACTGTATGGCATCAGCGGTTGTTGGTTTCTACCAAACATTCGGTGTAGATGAGCCATCAGGTTGTTATGATGATATCGAGCTTACAGATACAGTTGTAGCCTGGGGTTCAAACATGGCAGAGATGCACCCGATCCTCTGGTCACGTGTAACTGACAGAAAACTTTCTGATCCGGATAGAGTAAAGATCATCTCTATTCAGACATATACACACAGAACATCTGATATCGCAGATGACGAGATCTTGTTCTCACCAAGTACTGACCTGGCGCTTTGGAACTATATCGCTCGTGAAATAGTTATGAGAGACAAAAAAGGTGGTGGTACAGAAGATATCATCGACTGGGATTTCGTAAATAAACATATGGTCTTTACAGCTGGTCCGGTGAACATCGGTTACGGTATGAGAAGAGCAGGTGAGAAATCACTTAAAGAGGGTAAATACTCTAAAGCTGAGATGGAGATCATGGCTAAAGAGATGGAAACAACAGTTTCTGCTAAAGAAGCACCGGCATTGGAACCTTACGGGTACAAAGAGGGTGATACTATGAAGCATACTGCCGGTACATTGAAGCACTGGCATATCTCTTTTGAAGATTATAAAAAATCTTTAGAGCCATATACACTTGACTATACAGCGAAGATCTCAAAAGGTGATCCGGATGAGGATATCGAAGTCTTTAAAGCAAAACTTAAAAGATTGGCAGACCTTTATATTGAAAAAGGAAGAAAAGTCGTCTCTTTCTGGACAATGGGTATGAACCAACATACACGTGGTACTTGGGTAAATACACTTTCGTACAATGTTCACTTTATGCTTAACAAGCAAGCTAGACCAGGTGATGGTGCGTTCTCATTGACAGGACAACCTTCAGCATGTGGTACAGCAAGAGAAGTGGGTACATTTACACACAGACTTCCTGCAGATATGATGGTTAAAAACCCTAAACATAGAGCAGTTTGTGAGAAAAAATGGATGATTCCTGCAGGAACACTTAATGGCGTTGGTAAACAGCACATTATGGCAATTCATAGAGGTATCGAAGATGGACTTGTGAAGTTTGCATGGGTAAATGTTTGTAATCCTTATATGGATTCTGCATCTGCTACACACTGGATCAAAGCGGCACGTGAGATGGATAACTTTATCGTATGTTCTGACGGGTATCCGGGTATTTCAGCGAAAGTTTCTGACCTGGTTCTTCCAACAGCGATGATCTATGAAAAATGGGGTGCATATGGAAATGCTGAAAGACGTACACAGCACTGGAGACAACAAGTACTTCCGGTAGGTGATTCTATGTCTGATACTTGGCAGTGGGTTGAGTTCTCTAAAAGATTTACAGTGAAAGATCTTTGGGGTGAACAAAAACCATCAGGTCCAAGAAAGAAAGCACTTCCATCAGTGATCGCTGAAGCGAAGAAAATGGGTTATAAAGATGACACTACGATGTTTGATATTTTATTCAACAACAAAGTAGCGCATACCTATAAAAAAGATATGAATGACCCTATCCAAAAAGGATATGATGATACTGAGTCTCTAGGAGACAGCAGAGGTGTTATCGGTTCTGACGGTAAAGAGTGGAAAGGGTATGGATTCTTTATTCATAAATACCTCTTTGAAGAGTATGCAGCATTTACAAGAGGACATGGACATGACCTTGCACCGTTCGATATGTACCATAAAGTAAGAGGACTTAAATGGCCTGTTGTTGATGGTAAAGAGACACAGTGGAGATTTAATGCCAAGTATGACCCTTATGCGGCAAAAGCAACAAAAGAGACTGGTAATTCACATGCATTCTACGGAACATTGGCGAAAAACCTTCTCCAGGGTAGCTTAACTGCTCCGGATAAAGCAAAAGGTAAAAAAGCGCTTAAAAATAAAGCGAAGATCTTTGCTAGACCATATATGGATCCACCGGAAATGCCAGATAAAAATTACGATATCTGGTTATGTACAGGTAGGGTACTTGAGCACTGGCACTCAGGAACAATGACGATGAGAGTACCTGAGCTTTTCCGTGCGGTACCGGAAGCACTTTGTTATATGCATCCACAAGATGCTAAAGATAAAGGCCTTAAGCAGGGTGGACTTGCGTGGGTAGAATCACGTCGTGGTAAAGTGAAAGCAAGAGTTGAAACACGTGGTCGTAACAGACCTGCTCGTGGTTTGGTATTCGTACCTTGGTTTGATGAGAAAGTATT
Organism: Campylobacterota bacterium; assembly: GCA_034722695.1. Lineage (GTDB taxonomy): Bacteria > Campylobacterota > Campylobacteria > Campylobacterales > Sulfurovaceae > Sulfurovum. The sequence goes on along the minus strand of JAYEOF010000325.1, from coordinate 182 downwards.
TATCAACAAAGTATGTCTTGATGCAACTTGTCCTATGTCTAAACAGACAGACTACAAGAAGTGTGCAGTTAAGATCTATAAGGCATAACAGTGGCTAACTCTGACAACAATAGACGAAAGTTTTTTGCGACGACCCTTCAAAGCGTAGGCTTAACAGCTCTTGGTGGATTGTTGTGGAGTGG
>JAYEOF010000324.1:0-3028 GCA_034722695.1 Campylobacterota bacterium | reverse complement strand
AAAAACACTTTTTTTCTATCTCATCCACAGACATAGGTATACAATAATAATGCCCTTGCATATTTTCACAACCACTCTCTAAAAGAAAGTCTCTTTGTGCATCCGTCTCTACACCTTCTGCAATAAGTTCAAGATTAAGACTCTTTGCAAGTGCAATAATTGCTTCTACAATAGCAACATCCTCTTTATCATCAGGGACATCCTTCACAAAAGATTGATCAATTTTGAGTTTATCAACAGGTAATCGCTTTAGATATGCCAATGAAGAGTATCCGGTACCAAAATCATCGATCACTATCTTGATACCCATATGACTGATCTGCTCAAGTTTTATAATTGATTCTTCAGGTTTTTTCATCACTTGTCCCTCAGTAACCTCAAACTCCAACCACTCAGGCTTAAACTCAGTAGCTGTCATATTCTCTTGAAGTATCTGAATAAAATCATCACTCTTTAATTGTCTCATAGAAAGATTAAGTGCGAGGATACCAGGTTCTAATCCCTCTTGATACCATTTACTTATCTGTTTCATTGCTGTCTTCATTGCCCATCGATCTATCTCAATGATAAGACCCGTCTCTTCTGCCAAAGAAATAAATTTCACAGCGGGTACTAATCCTATAGCCGGATGCTGCCAACGTATTAAAGCTTCCACTCCTGTCTGCTTCCTCGAATTAGCATCTACTTGTGCTTGGTAGTAAAGTACAAACTCCTCTTTCTCCAGAGCTTGACGTAGATTTGCTTCCATAACAACACGTTCTAATGCCAATGCAGTCATTTCAGAGGAGTAGAACTGAAAATTATTTCGCCCTTCCTCTTTTGCTTTATACATAGCAGCATCAGCATATTTTATAAGATTATGTGCATCTATATCATCCTTAGGGTAGAGACTGATACCAATACTGCAGGAGATATAAAGTGTATGACCTTCAATATGAATAGGTTGTATTAAGACATTCAGGATCTTTTGGGCCAACAGTGATATATCTTTTATTTCTTTGATATCTTCTATAATAATAGTAAATTCATCACCCCCAAGACGAGCCAGAGTGTCTTCTTTGCGAATCTTAGCTTTTAATCGCTCTGTCACTATAACAAGTACTCTGTCACCAATTGGATGACCTAAAGAGTCATTTATCTGTTTAAAGTGATCCAGGTCAATAAAAAAGAGTGCTATTTCTGTCTTATGCCGTTTTGCCTGCTCGATACCATGCTCCAACCGATCATTGAAAAGAACACGATTAGGTAACCCTGTTAAAGTATCATGATGAGCTTGATCATATAAAATATCTTTTTGCTTTTTTATCTCATAGGTTTTTGTTGCAATATCTGTCTCAAGCTGCTTTGTGTATTGCTCTTCTTTTGCACGCATTTTTTGGATCAATACATAGATAATAATTAAAAAAATGATATAGAGAAGAATGGCACTTATAAGGGTTTCTGTGAAATCGGAGTACATCGCAGCAAAAAAATCACGCTCTTTGATCTTTATATTTAACAATCCCCGTATCTCTCCGAGCTTATAATCATACGCACTTTCATATTTGTCACGGATACTGGGTATGGCATTCTCACGTTTACCATGGCAGCGAAGACAAGATTGTTGGATCAACAGAGGCTTTGTATAATGATATACATCCTCTTTTTGTATAAATTTATCTGTCTCTTCAGGATTTTTTTTAAAATACCGGATCATCTCCAATTCAAAATCATTTGCCATATTATCCGTATTTCTAGGACGGTCTGATACAGTACGTATAACAACATCACCTTGAACACTTGACGCAAAACGATTACTTATTTCTGAAATGGTTTTGACGGGAAGCAAGTTGATCGTATTCTCATCAACTTCGATATGATAAAGGAGGAAAAAATCTTGATAGGTTTGGCGAAAAGCAGAGATAAATTCTGAAAGGGATCGACTCTCGTTTAGGACGATCAGTTTCTGGGTATCTTGGATTCGATTGTATTCTTCATAGGTTTTATAACCTATCACTACAAAGAGTAAAAGTGCAAACAGTATGAAAAACTTCATATTTCGCATAATAATTCACCTTCCCAGCACAATATATTTTACAAACTAATATCATTTTACCATATTTTACTTACAATAATAGTACATTTGTTATAGTTATAAGTCTGTCTATAAATATACCTTCTACTTATCTTTTTCAACTTTCAAAGCAACGATCTGCAAAGGTTTTCTGCTTTGAATACGCAAAAAAATATTAACTGATTTATCTATCGTAAATTGAAGTTTCTCCTTTTTCCCATCAGGACAAGCCGATTTGTCAAGAAAATGGTCAAAATGATCTGAGAGTACTTCAACCCTGAAGTGAATATCCTCTTTTAGCTTGATCTCAATGTGATACTCACCCTCTTTTAGTATCCCAAGAGGGATAAAATAGCCCTTAGACGAAGGCAGGGCAAAGTGTGAAAGATTCTCCGGTTCCCACTTTCCATTGTCCGGCATCCACAATGCACATTCAGTTTTCATGTAATTCAAGAGAGAAAAGAACTCTTCTGTCTCTCCTTTGGAGATATTAATATCACCTGCATAGCGTTTAATATGACTGCTTGCTGCTTTACTGCCCGTATCGAAACTCAATCTACCGCTGCATTCACCTTCATGACACTTCGCACAGAGTGTGTTAAAGATCACCGATGTTTTGATACTGCTCTTCTCTACTTTTTGGGTGGATGAAAGATGTAATGGGAAAGTAGAGAAGAGAATCATTAACCATATATATTTTTTAATTTTTATCATAGTATCTGCCTTTTTTTAGGAATGTACCTATTCTTTATTATAACTTTTATTCTGAGAAAATATATCAATTTTTTATATTTTCTCAAGTATATTAACCCTTCCCCTATCTTTTTTCAAATAATCTCGATATAATTCCGAACTTTTCTGCAAGAGAGTATCAAACTCCCTATTTAGATACATGAGATGTATCTCCTTTTTTCTACGAATGCCTTTGAGCATTAACGTATGATAGTTTGGTATCAGTTGCATAAAACAGGGTTT
>JAYEOF010000323.1:0-3031 GCA_034722695.1 Campylobacterota bacterium | reverse complement strand
ACAAACATGATGGCAAACTTCTAGGTGCACAGATAGCAGTACCTGGCGGTGAACATTTAGCCCACCATTTAGCTTGGGCAATAGAACAGGAGCTTACCGTTTATGACATGTTGGAACTCCCTTTTTATCACCCCACTTTGGAAGAGGGTCTTTATTCTATTCTGCTTCATTGTGCCAGACAAATAGGTAAAAAATCAACTGGAATAAGAGAAGTACCTTATTTTAAAAGTGATATCTAAGGGTCAATGATGGGTTTCCATACAATAAGTATTGATAAAACACTCTCAACTCTGGAGACAAACTCTTCTGGACTGGAGAGTAGAGAAGCCTCAAGAAGGCAGGAAAAATATGGTCTGAATGTCCTCCCCTCAAAAGCAGAATTGACACTCTTTCAGCATTTTATGCAGCAGTTTAAAAGTCCTATCATCTATATACTGTTGTTGGCATCCTTAATGGCATTGAGCATTCAAGAATATACAGATGCCGGCTTTATCATCCTTGTTCTGTTCCTCAATGCGGTGATAGGAACTTATCAGGAGTATTCCGCTTCCAAAAAAGCCAAACTGCTTCAAAACCTTATTAAAACAAAAGTGATGGTATTTAGAGGCAATGTAATTCATGAAATAGACAGCAGATATATTGTTCCCGGGGATATTCTGGTCTTTGAACCGGGTACAAAAGTGGCAGCAGATATTAGATTGATAGAAACAAATAATCTCTCAGTGGATGAATCTTTACTGACAGGTGAATCACTTGATATCCATAAGGATGCTCTTTTTTTGAGTGACAATGCTGACCTTATCCTGCCGGAAAGAAAAAATATGCTTTTTGCAGGTACTTTTATCTCTTCCGGTAGAGCTACTGGGGTTGTGGGTTCTATAGGTAAAGAAACAGAAGCGGGTAAGATCGCACAGATGCTTTCTAAGAAAAGCAAAGCAAAGATCCCACTGCTTGAGAAGATGGAGAAGCTCTCCTTTACCATCTCTATTGTTATCGGTATTGCTGTGCTCTTCCTTTTTGCCATAGGTCTGCTTAAAGGGATGACCTTTTATGCCCTCTTCCTCTTCTCAGTTGCACTGGCAGTTTCTACTATACCAGAAGGACTTCCTGTCGCCATTACCGTTGCTTTGACATCAGCTTCCATGGCAATGTCTAAAAAGAATGTGATCGTACGTAAACTGGCTGCTATCGAAGGTCTTGGTTCCTGTACGCTTATAGCCTCTGACAAAACGGGGACACTGACACAAAATCGTCTCTCTGTAGAGTACTTCATATCACAAAACCAGGTTTATGATACCAATACGATGAATGAAGCCCATGATGAAGTCTATCTCGCTTCTATACTTTGTAATGAGATCCATTATGAGGAATCCAAAGAAGGCGGCAGAGATTTTTTTGGTGACCAGGTAGATATTGCCTTGGCACGTTTTGCTGAAAATGCTGATGAGTCTTACATTACAGGTGCAAAACAATATAGAAAAATTGATGAAATTCCCTATGAACCGCAAAATAGATTTTCTGCAGTGATGATGGAGCAGGATGAGAAGATCTTTCAGTTTTCTAAAGGTTCTCCTGAAACAGTTTTGGAACATTGTGCACTTACGGAAGAAGAGAAAAAAAATATTTTAACTGATGTGGATGATTGGGCACTCAAAGGTTACAGAACGATAGCACTTGCCTATAAAGAGTCTAATGATGAAGAGAAGATCAATTTAAATCACTTTATCTATCTTGGTTTTGTCGGGATTATTGACCCTGTGAGAGAAGAGAGTCCTGATGCTATTAGAAAAGCCCAGGAAGCCGGGATCAAAGTAGTAATGATAACAGGTGATCATCCGAACACAGCTTTTTGTATTGCCCAGGAGCTTGGTATCACCTCTTCTATTGAAGCAGTGATGAGTGAAAAAGAGTTATTGGTATGGGAAAACAATGGAGCGAAAGCTGAGGAGATAGCAGATAAAACTGTATTTTCACGTGTTACCCCGGAACAAAAGATGAAGATCGTCATTGCCTTTCAAATATTGGGAAACTATGTTGCTGTAACAGGAGACGGGGTCAACGATGCTCCTGCGCTTAGACATGCAAACATCGGTGTAGCTATGGGAAAAAGTGGTACAGACATTGCCAAAGCATCCTCTGACCTCATTTTGACCGATGACAACTTCGCTTCGATCGTAGATGGTATTGAGGAAGGGAGACGGGCACATGATAACATTAGAAAAGTAATATATTTACTTATTTCAACAGGGTTTGCAGAATTAGTACTGGTCATGCTCTCTTTCATAACCGGACTGCCCTTACCTCTTCTCCCTGTACAGCTCTTATGGCTCAATCTTATAACAAACGGCATCCAGGATGTCATGCTTGGATTGGAATCTGCAGAGCCGGGACTCTTGAAGAGAAAACCAAGGTCTCCTAAAGAACCTATCTTTAATTACTTAATGCTTAGACGGATCGTAGTAGGTGGTCTCTATATTGGTCTCATCTCTTTTGTTCTCTTTTACTTTTTACTCCAAAGAGGAGTGGATGTAGAGAGTGCAAGAAACATCATACTGCTTCTCATGGTACTGTTCGAGAATGTCCATGTCTTTAATTCCAGAACAGAGGTTAACTACATATATAGAATACAATACAAAAACAGTAGCACACTCATTACTATGGTCATATTTACCCAGCTTCTACATATTGCTTGTATGTATATTCCTTTTATGCAGAATGTACTTTCAGTACAGCCCGTCTCCTTTAAGGCATGGTCAGTACTTGCGATCATTGCTCTTGGTCTGGTCTTTGTCATGGAAGCAAATAAGTGGCTGATGTTACGAAAAGAAAAACTATATAGTCAGCCCTGAGCAACCCAATAAACAACAGCAAGGCTGACCCCACTATTTACTTCTCTCCCTGTGTCGTACAACATACTTCTCCAACTCCACAAGGAAGAGTACAGAAGATGCAACTAAAACAATACGTAACCATATAGCAAAATCAATTGCAGTGGTACCAAATAGAGCTTGCATTGGTGCAAGATAGGTAA
>JAYEOF010000322.1:0-3040 GCA_034722695.1 Campylobacterota bacterium | reverse complement strand
GAGGCACTTGTTAAAAAAGAATCAGTATCTCTAGTAGGTTTTGGAACATTTTCTACAGTAGACGTAGCAGAGAAAAGTGGTAAAGTTCCAGGAACTGACAAAACATATACAAAAGCAGCACACACAGCTCCTAAATTTAAAATGGGTAAAACACTTAAAGACGCAGTAGCGGGTAACTAAGTTTTTTTACTTTTGGTTACCAAAACTCTTTGGTAACCCTATTGTTTTTTCTACTATTATATAGGCAGCCTCTTTTATTTAAACATTTATGCTATATCTTATCTTTTTAATATGAATATATTCAGCTGTGCTTTTAGGCAAAATGACGCTACATACTTTTCTCAGTTTTTTCCCACTAGAACAATTTGAAACCTTACTTGTAGTATAGATCAGTGTAACCAGCATAAAAATTAAAAAAACACTTATGATTACTGTGACCAAAATGATATTTTTATACTCTTTTTTATCCTTCTCCTTCGGCATCCACTCTCCTTTTGCATGATAGGATGAAAATAGTATAAGCATATTATGTGTATTGTGTGTGTATTTGTTTGATAGTGACAACATGGTATACTTTTATAAAAATAAAAAGAGTTGATATGAATTTAGAAAATGTGATAGGGTTGGGTGTAGCAGGAAACTTTGCTCATCATTTGGAACAAGCTGGTGAACTAAAAGACTTTGAAAATGTGGTTACTGCTGAACCGGATGCACCTAAAGGTATATTTCCTTTTTATCTGCCGGACTCTGACTCTTTTTTAGGGCTTTATTCTATAGGTACAGATAAACTCAATCTTCCTAATTATGAAGCAAATGCACAGGTTGAACCTGAGATAGCTGTACTGTTTGACATCATTTATAATGATGAGCATCAAATAACTGATCTTGTAGCACAAAAGTTTACAACATTTAATGACTGTACCATTCGTAAAGAGGGTGCCAAAAAGATCTCAGAGAAAAAGTCCTGGGGAGCGAACTCTAAAGGTATTGGTGACAAATGGATAGAGATAGATAAATTTGAGGAGGGTGGGGTAATGGATCACTATCATCTTTGCTCTTTTGTCGAACGTGATGGGGTGTTATACCCTTATGGAGTAGATGCGCCACTCCTTGGTTACAGTTATTTCTACAGTAAGCTAAAAATGTGGCTTATAGATAAAATGAATACCCAGGAAGATTTTGGACCACTGGAAGATATAGCCGCACATCTTAAAGCATGTTGTTATCCAAAACAAGCACTCATCTCCATAGGAGCTACAGCTTATGCAGAGTTTGGAGAGAATAACTATCTACAGAGTGCTGATGATGTGTATGTGCTTGCTTATGATGCACGTATGGATAGCGCTGATTTTGAAGCTTCTGAATCTAAAGTTATACTACACCAAAAGGTGCAGTAGTTAATTAATTTTCTTCTTGATATCTGCAACAAACTCTGTAATGTCATCATGCAATGACTGCAGATCTTCTTCATGTTCCACTTCATCAGCCAATATTTCAGAGACAATGTCATACGTGACAATGTCTTTTTCTCGTGTCATATCTGCCAGTTTGGAATAGATGGAAATAGCACACTGCTCTCCCTTAATAGAGTCTTCAAGTAAACTTACTACATCAAACTCTTTTGGTTCTTCATAACCACAGTTACTATGAGTAAACCAATCTTGTGGATTCAGTAGAGGCGTTCCACCTAGTTGTAAGATCCTGTCTGCTACCATGTTTGCATGTCTAAGTTCATCTGTCGCATGTTCAGTAAGTTCTGCTATGGCTGCATCTTTCATAATACCCTTTACAATTTTTGCTTGAACAAAGTATTGATAATAGGCCAACCACTCATCTGCATAGGCTTTATTGAGTACCTTAATGATCTCACTGATCTCGATACCTTTGATAATTGAATTTCCTCTTCTTGCCATAATAGATCCTTTCTATATTGCTATAAAAGGATTATAATGGAGAGATGTGTAGTACATATGTACTATACAAAGAGGGAAGAAAAAATTTAGTTTTTAAACCAACCCTTTACTCTGCTAAATGCAGAATCAAAAGTATTTTTATGAGGACGACTCTCTACACCGTAACTCTCTTGGAGCTTTTCAAGTAGCTCTTTTTGTTCTTCATTGATCTTTTTAGGTAAGATCATACGTACCTGTGCGACCAATCGACCTTTTCTGCCACCATGTACATCTGCTACACCTTCTCCTTCAAAGATAAACTGCTCTTTATCTTTCGTACTTTGTTTAAGTTCAAGATCCAGTTCGCCTTCCAGTGCAGGTATCGTAATAGTCTCACCCAGGATGGCTTGTGTAAAGAATACTGGTACTTCTACGTAAATGTCTTTTCCGTTACGTATAAAGTTCTCATCCTCTTCCACATAGAATGTTAGGTAGAGATCACCACGACTTCCATTTTTTGCTTCATTCCCATACCCTTGTGCACGTAAACGGTTTCCACTGTCTACTCCTGCAGGGATGCTGATAGTTACAGAATCCTCTTCTTCATGATACCCTTTACCGTGACAGCTTCCACATTTTTCAGCAATACTCTGTCCTTCACCGTGACATTTAGGACAAGTTTGTGCAAATTGCATAGGTCCTTGTCTCATCAGTACCTGACCTTGTCCTTTACAGTAATCACATGTCTCTAACTTGGCATCTTTCGCACCAGTACCTTCACAGTCACTACAAGGTGTTTTAAATGTGATGTCTATCTTCTTTTCACAGCCAAAGACTGCTTCATGAAATGCCAATGGAAGTTCTATCTCAAAGTCCAGTGCATATTTTTGGCTAGGGTCTCTGCGTGTACGTCCAAAGCCGCCACCAAAGCCACCGCCTGAACCACCGAACATAGAGTTGAATATATCCATGATATCATCCATATTCCCTCCGCCAAAGCCGCCGCCCATGCCACCTTGACCTTCTAGTCCGGCTTTACCATAGCGGTCATAGATACCTCTTTTTTCATCATCACTTAAGACTTGATACGCTTCATTGACAACCTTGAACTGGTCTTCAGCTTCTTTGTCATCAGGATTTCTGTCTGG
>JAYEOF010000321.1:0-3045 GCA_034722695.1 Campylobacterota bacterium | reverse complement strand
GAAGTTTTTGCTTCGCATCAGATCCGAAATCTAGCGACACTGGGTGGCAATATAGCCAATGCCTCTCCGGCAGCGGATCTTACTGCTGCGTTATTGGCACTTAATGCCACTGTTACACTGGGTTCACTGGAAGGAGAAAGGGTAATAGACCTTGAAGATCTTTTTTGTGGCTATAAATGTACGAAATTAGACCATGAGATGATACTTGGCATTACCATTCCCTTGACAAAGCATTCGTGGTATTACAGAAAAACGGGAGCTAGAGAACGGCTGAATATCGCAAAAGTGAGTTTGGCTGTGATAAAAAATAGTGAAGGTTACTGTATCAGCGGTGCATCACTTAATCCTTACGCTTTGCGGTTCAGACATATAGAAAATTTACTGAACAGTGGTGACTTCAATGATGAAAAAATTAGAGAGGCGTTAGAACTGGATATCTCTCCATCAGGCTCTTTGCGTTCAACAAAAGCGTATCGTATGCGGGTTGCATTCAATATGATCAAAGAAGCACTTTTAAAGTTGGCAGCGTGATGACAGTTGTCTTACTTGCTGCCGGGAAATCAAGCCGAACCTCTGTAATGAAACAGCTTTATCCGATTAATGGAGAGTATCTTATCAATGTGCAGATTAGGATCCTTCAGACTTATGGCTTTGATGTTGCAGTGGTTTTGGGCCATGAATATGAAAGGATCCGTACTATTCTTGATAACAGTGTGACAATAGTACATAATGAAAATTATGAAGAGGGGATGTTCTCTTCAGTCAAAAAGGCATTTAAGGTACTGAATGATGAGCATCTTATCTTCTGTCATATTGACCGACCCATACCGGATCTGACCGTATTTGAAGCACTTTTGCAAAGTGACAGTACAATAGCTGTTGCATCCTATCAAGGGAAAAAAGCACCACCTATTCGTTTCAACTCCTCAATGAAAAATCAGTTACTATACTCTAGCTTAGAACGTTTAGATCACTGGATTACATCTGCAGATGATGTAGACTATGTTGATGTTAATGATCCAAAAGTGCATTACAATGCAAATACAGATGAAGCATTAAAAAGGTATTTCGATGGATAATAAAATTTTGATCACCTCTTTTTCAACATGGGAATCGCATCATATAACGAACTCATCAGATGATCTGTTGCATCTTCTCAGCGAAAAAGAGCTTGGAGAATTCAATTTTCTCAGAAATCTTCCCGTAGATTTTGAGTTGGCTCCTCAACATGTTCTTGCCAGGGTTGATGAACTTCGGCCCAAAGTGCTGATCTGCTGCGGGATGGCAGAAGAACGTACAAAGCTACATGTAGAGTCCAGTGCCGTTCTTGACGAACAGCTTATGCAAACCAGTGTGGATTTGGATAAATTGACTGCCGGTCTTCCGATGACGGAGATCAGCCATGATGCAGGTCGGTTTGTCTGCAATACACTCTACTACAAATCACTCGAACACTTCTCTTTGCAGGAAGAAGACTTTCATTGTGTTTTTATCCATGTCCCGTTACTTACAACAGAGAACAAAAATCAGTTACTGGCAGATTTTATATCTATCATAGAAAGGTTAAATGATGTTATACCAAATCCTGAAAAAAACGAGCGATAGACTCCCTCATAAGGCTGCGGTAGTCTATAACAATATAGAGTACACCTATAGAGAGCTGCTCTCATCAACAGACCGGATGGCAGATTCCCTTGTGAATCTCGGCTTAAAAAAGGGTGATCGACTGGCGTTTTTTTTATATAACTGTCCAGAGATCATCATCTGTTACTTTGCCTGCTTCAAGATCGGTGTCACAGTTATTCCTGTTAATTACCGGCTCAAAGAGGATGAAGCGCATTACATTGTCAATCATAGCCAACCGACTATTCTGATCAGTCAGAAGAGTCTCTTTTCTCAGATCGCCGACAATATGGCTGAGTTGACAAGCGTCAAAAAATGCTATCTCATTGACTCTGAGAGGGAGTTTTCCGATACTTTGCCTTTTTCAGATCTGATGAGTCCGGGAGAAAGTACAACTGCTTATGTTGAAATTCCAGGTGAAACAGAGGCTGCTGTCTTGTATACTTCTGGTACAACAGGAAAACCAAAAGGTGCAATTCTAGCACATGACCAAATGTTGATCCACACTGTCGGTCACTGCAAGTTGGTGGATTATCAGCCTCAGGACAGAACATTGGTATGTCTGGCACTCTCCAACAACTTTGCATTCAGTCATCAAATGCTTTCTGCTCTTTATACTGGTGCAACATTGGAGATCAATGCTGCTTTCGATCCGAATGAGGTACTGGAGAAGATTGAAAAAAACGGTGTCACCATGCTCTATATGATGCCGGTGATGTTTCATGCACTCAATAAACAAGCAGCAGTGAAAAACCTGCCTATTCCGAACCATCTGCGTCTGGCCATTGTTGCAGGAGATACTACACCTTATGTCGTCTTGGAGAACTTCAAAAAGATATTTGGATTGGAGATGTGTGAAGGAATCGGTATGGCTGAAACGCAGATCTATGCGCTTAATCCTTTAGGGGAAGGAAAAAAGAGAGGCTCTGTAGGATTGTCCGTTACTTACACGGAGGTTGCTATTCAAGATGACCAGGGCAACCCGTCACCGGTGGGTGAAACCGGAGAGATTGCAGTCAGGGGTGAGATCGTTATGCGGAGTTACCTAAATAATGCAAAGGTCACAGCAGAAAGCTTTCGCAACGGGTGGTTTCTGACCGGCGATCTTGGCTATTTTGATGATGACAGATATCTGTGGTTTAGAGGACGCAGAAAGCAGCTGATCTTGCATGATGGCTCCAACATCTCACCCCAGGAAGTCGAGGAGGTCTTTTACCACCATCCGGCAGTTTTTGAAGTCGGTGTCATCGGTGTGCCGGATAAGTTTGAAGGTGAGATGGTACACGCTTTTGTAGCACTGAAGCCCGATGCCGAGGCTGTCAGTGAACAGGAACTACTGGACTTTGCCAGAGAGCATCTTGCCGATTATAAGCTGCCCGAAAGCATCACCTTTATCGATATGCTGCCCAAGGGTGCAACGGG
>JAYEOF010000320.1:0-3069 GCA_034722695.1 Campylobacterota bacterium | reverse complement strand
AAGACAGATCCTGTGTATGTACCGGATAATGAAAAATTAAAAATTAAAAATTAAAAATTATTGTATGCGATATACGGTATCGCTATTATTTATATGTTTTGCATTTATTTTTAATTTATACTTTTTAATTTTTAATTTAAAAAAAAGGATTTTTTTGCAAAAGTATGATGTTTTAATTATTGGTGCCGGTATTGCCGGGCTTTATGCTGCGATGCAACTCCCTAAAAGTAAAAAAGTATTGGTAGTTTGCAAAGATATCCCTTGGGAGTGTAATACGTTTTATGCTCAAGGGGGTATGTCTACAGCCTTGAATGAAGCAGATATCCCTGTGCATGTTGAAGATACCATGGCAGCAGGTGCGTATCATAATGATAAAAAAGCGGTAGAGATACTCTCTCGTACTTCACTTGAAACCACGCCTGATATTATCAATAGAGGGATGGAGTTTGATACGGATGAAGAGGGAAACATCCTTTATACAAAAGAGGCTGCACACTCTACAGAGCGTATCGTACATGCCGGTGGAGATGCGACAGGTCGTTATATGCACTATTTTATGATGGTACAAAACATGCATCAATTGCAGAAAAATACACTGGTATATGACCTGCTTATAGAAGATGGTCGATGTTATGGGGTGAAAGCCTCAGTCAATTATCGACCAACGACGATCTATGCAGATGATGTGATCATCGCATCCGGAGGGATCGGTTCTCTTTATGCACTCAATACAAACTCGAGAACGATATCTGCGGATATCCATGGTATTTGTGTTGAAAAAGGGTTAGAACTTTCCGATATGGAGTTTATGCAGTTCCACCCAACGGTTTTTGTCGATACTCCTTATGCCAGGAAATTGTTACTTACTGAAGCATTGCGAGGTGAGGGTGCACATGTGGTAGATGAAAAGGGAAGACGTTTTCTGTTTGACTATGACAAAAGAGGGGAGCTTGCGAGTCGTGATATTGTAGCACGTGGTATTTTTGACCATAAGCGTAAAACAGGCGGTAATGCATATTTGGATTTTTCTATGTTTGAGGAGAAATGGTTTGAACATCGTTTTCCAAATATTACACGTACGTTTGGTGCGCTGGGGTATCATTTCCCTAAAGATAAAGTCTCTATTTCTCCTGCTTTTCATTATGCCAACGGAGGTATAAAATGTGATACTCATGGCTGCATAGAAGGGATGGAAGGTCTTTATGTTATCGGTGAAGCTGCCAGAACAGGTGTACATGGGGCAAACCGTTTGGCATCTAACTCTTTGCTTGAAGGAATGGTCTTTGCAAAGCGGGCTGTAGATCATCTTTTGGGTAAAGAAAAAATAGTACTTAAAACACCTGCATTTGAGAAAGATTACGCTAATATTCTACATAAAGATAATGACAAAACCTATAAGCATAAACTGCGTCAAGTGATGTGGGATGATATAGGCATTATCCGAACAACCAAAGGATTGCATGAAGCAAAAAATCTTATTTATGATATGAAGAATAGAGAGATAGGCAGACTGCTGGAGTTACGACTCAATACAGCTTCTGCCATTGTGGATGCGGCACTTGCAAGAAAAGAGTCTTTGGGCTCACACTATATGGAAAGTTAAAATTTTTACAAAGTATGATTTTTCATATATAGAATGATACTACATACACCACCAGGAGAAGAAATGACAGAAGCAGTACAGGTGACAACAGAAGCGGCACAACACTTAGACTTAACTACAACATGGGTAGGGATACTCTCATTAGCGATATTTGTAGTAGCATACTACTTTATCGCAGCAGAGGATAAATATCATATTAATAAAGCAAAGCCGGCACTTTTTGCAGGAACACTTATCTTTTTACTGATTGGTGTCTATTATGCTATGAATGGTTTGGACGGAAAGCATCTGCATCATGAGATAGAGATACTTATTATTGAGATCGCTGGGATATTTTTCTTCCTTTTTGTTGCTATGACCTATATTGAAGCGATGATCGAGCGAAATGTTTTTTCAACCCTTAGATATAAGCTTGTGTCCAAAGGGTATGACTATAAAAAACTCTTTTGGATCACTGGAGTCTTGGCATTCTTTATTTCTCCTATTGCAGATAACTTAACCACAGCACTTATTCTTTCCACTGTATTGATCACAATCGATAAAGAAAACAAGGCATTTATTGTTCCTGCTGCAGTAAATATCGTTGTTGCAGCCAATGCCGGTGGTGCATGGAGTCCATTTGGAGATATTACCACTTTGATGGTATGGGTTGACGGTAAAGGAACTTTTGTTGACTTTTTATATCTTTTCCCTGCATCTATAGTGGGATGGCTGATTACGGCATTCTTTTTAAGTCGTTTTATACCAGATGGAAACCCTCCGTTTGCAGAAGATGAAAAAGAGGTACATATTGCCCCAGGTGGTAAAATAATTATGGGGCTATTTGCTTTTACTATATTTTCAGCAGTAATGTCACACCAAGTACTTCATTTGCCTGCAATGTGGGGAATGATGTTCGGTTTGGCTATTTTAAAATTGTATGTCTATAAAATGAGTAGAGAAGTAAGATATGACAGTGATGGCGTTGTCTGTCCAGTTGTAAATGTTTTCTCATTCATCGCTAAAATTGAAAATGACACACTTCTTTTCTTCTTTGGTATTTTGGCTGCGGTCGGTGGTCTTCACTTCTTAGGTTTCCTTGAGTATTTTACTGCGCTTTACACACAGTTTGGTGCAACAACAGTGAACATCGGGGTAGGATTCCTTTCTGCTATCGTAGATAACGTTCCGGTAATGTCAGCCGTACTTAAATCAAGCCCGGATATGGGTGTAGATGCACATGCACAATGGATGCTTGTTACACTTACTGCCGGTGTTGGTGGTTCACTGATCTCATTTGGTTCAGCAGCCGGTGTTGGTGTTATGGGTAAACTCCACGGTATCTATACTTTTGCATCACATATGAAATTGGCATGGACTGTGCTCATTGGATACATCGCTTCTGTAGCTATTTGGTATTTACAGTTTCAAATTCTGGGGATCATGTAGTACTTTCCTCGTTCCCACGGTTTCCGTGGGAATGCATA
>JAYEOF010000319.1:0-3075 GCA_034722695.1 Campylobacterota bacterium | reverse complement strand
GTACGGGTACATGTTTATCTTTTTTGCTGTTATACGACTTCTACAACACTTAATCAACAATTTTTACTTTATACTTTGAGCCACTTGCAGATTCCAATAAAAATACCATTAAAAAACGGTAAAAAATTGGAAATGAAGAAGAGTTTGCATGTGCTTAAAGTACCTAATATATGGAGGTTCTAGCGTATTTGTGAAGGATCAATATTTAGAACTTTAAATCCTGTCATAGCATTCATTAAAGCTACTTGTGTATAGTTTTTAATATCCTCTCTTTTTATCTTTCTGGTATGAAGAACTCCTTCATCAAGTAATTTTGCTCTTATCGTACCTTTTAGCAGAGGTTTTTCAGGAGTAAACCACTGTTTCCCATCATAAAAAGCTATATTTGCGATCGATGTATCGGTGATATACCCATGCTTTTCAATGAGTATATCATCTCCATCAGGTTGCGATAGAAGTAGTTTGTTCAGGGCATCACGATTTGCATATTTGTAAGTATACTCAAGATCTGAAGAGACGATCTTGAGTATGTGTATCTCTTTTGGAGTATAAGGGATGTACTCTATAGAGTGTATTTTTTTATTATAAAGAATACGACAACGATAAAGTCCTTTGGGTGGTGCCTGGATAATAGATGATAGATCTAGAATGTCTGTTGAGGAGAATAGTGCTTTTCTACTTTCATTACACCGTGATTGATGGTAAGAGAGATTAGATACTTCTCCATCTTCTATTTTGATGGTTTCTAAAAGAAGTGGTGAAGTATTTCGCATGAGAGAAGCTTAGGTATCAAACAATTCAGTTGAGAGGTAACGTTCAGCAGTATCACAAAGGACTGTAACGATCGTTTTACCTTTATTCTCAGGTTTTAGGGCAGTGAGATAGGCTGCATGAAGATTTGCCCCTGCAGAGATACCCACAAGCAACCCCTCTTCTTTTGCCACTTTTTGTGCCATAGCAAAAGCATCATCGTCACTTACAGAAATCGTTTCATCATAGATAGTTGTATTGAGAATATCCGGTATAAAACCTGCACCGATGCCTTGTATCTTGTGTGGACCGGCTGTACTGCCACTCAATACGGCAGAACTAAGCGGTTCAACAGCGATGGATACCATAGAAGGTAGTTTTTCTTTAAGTACTTCAGAAGTACCGGTAAGTGTTCCTCCTGTTCCTACTGCTGCAACAAAAATATCTACATTGTTATTTGTGTCTTTCAATATTTCAATTGCAGTGGTTTTTCTGTGAATATCAGGATTGTTCGGATTTTGAAACTGTTGCAGTACGATAGCATTATCAAGTTCCTGTTCTAGTGCATTTGCTTTCTCTATGGCACCATTCATCCCTTTAACTGCTGGTGTAAGTACAAGTTCTGCTCCCAGATAGGTAAGGATCTTTCGTCTCTCTATACTCATCGAGTCTGGCATAGTAAGGATGAGTTTAAGTCCTCTGGATGCACATACTGCAGCAAGGCCTATACCGGTATTTCCAGATGTAGGTTCTATGATGGTGGTACGTTTAGTTATCTTTCCTGATATCATCGCTTCATTGATCATATTGAATGCAATTCTGTCTTTCACTGAAGATGTCGGGTTCATAAATTCACATTTACCTAAGATGGTAGTGCCTGTCTCATTTGACAGTGAATTAATTTTTACTAAAGGGGTATTCCCTATGAGTTCTTCAATACTATTGGCAATCATGTACTATCCTCAATTTATTATTTTATATTATACTATTTTATTACTTTTGACAAAGTTGTTTAAATTCATAATTTTCATCATCATAATATTCGATATCACCATGTTCCATATGATAGTGCCAGCCATGGAGGAAAAGTGTTCCCTCTTCCACTCTTCTTTTGACGCCGGGATAGGTCAATAGATTATCAAGTTGATAGACGACCGAAATTTTTTCTGTATAGCGAAGCATTGCTTCTCTGTCACTATTCTTGTACGCAAGTATGGCTACTTTTTTTGCTTCTTTTCCTAACTCCAACCATTTAATGGTATGGGTATTCTCAGGGGTCTCTTTGATATCTTTATAGAGTGCTTCGATCGCACCGCAATGTGAATGTCCGCATACGATGATATCTGAAACCTCCAAGATACTTGTTGCATACTCTATGGCAGAAGCGGTAGCGTGAAAATCTGCATCAGGTTTATGTGGAGCTACAAAATTACCGATGTTCCTAATAATGAAAAGATCACCTGCTTTACTTCCTGTGATCATTGCAGGCATTACACGAGAATCACTGCAGCCAATGAAAAGTGCTTTAGGGCTTTGTCCTTCATCAACAAGTTTTTTAAAACGCTCTTTACTTTTGTTGAATTTTACTTTTTGAAAGTTTTCATGCCCCCTTTCAAACTCTTTTAATTGGCTATCCATTTCTTACCTCTCTAATGCTGTATACTAATTCTTCTCCGGAATACATAGGTACAACACCGTTGTATTCAGCAGGAACCTTAAAACTTTTCTTCTCTAAAGTTACTTTCTTAGAGAGAGGATTTACTCCATAAATATTTTGTGCATTTCCCGAGATAAAGGCTTGAAGGTTTTCAAGAGGTGCATCATTTGTTTCAAAAAGTTCAGTAAGTACCTGCAGGGCTATAGGTGCAGTAAAAACACCTGCAGCACAACCACAAGCCTCTTTGGCATGTTTTGGGTGCGGTGCAGAGTCTGAACCGAACATCACTTTCGGGTGTGCTGTCAGGGCTACGTTAAGCAGTGCTTCCCTGTCTTCAGGACGCTTGGCGATAGGTTTACAAAAGAGATGTGGTTGCAGCATGCCTCCGGCAACATCATCAAGCGTGATGAGCAGGTGGTGTACAGTGATCGTTGCATAAAGATTTTCAAATTTATCAAGCGCAGCTACACTCTCTTTTGTGGTGATGTGTTCCATAATGATCTTGAGCTTTGGAAATGCAGATGCCAGTTTTTCATAGATAGAGACAAATTCTGCTTCTCTGTCCATGACAAAGCCGTTGGTCTCTCCATGTACACAAAGAGGAATGTCCAGTTCACTCATCGCAGAGAGAGCAGGGCGCAACTCTTCTACATCAAAACCGCTTACAC
>JAYEOF010000318.1:0-12837 GCA_034722695.1 Campylobacterota bacterium | reverse complement strand
GCTCCCGGAATGAATGGAATGAGTGTGGTACCTATACCACCCCAGATAACGATGAGTGCCATCATGACTATGAGAATGGTACTGATATTGACAGGAAACACTTTTTGTTCCTCTTGGGATGGGTAAAAATACATCATTGCAATGAGTTTAAAGTAGTAATAGACCGATATGAATGCAGTAAGTATGCCCAATCCTGCCAGTAGGATCTGACCGGACTCTATAGCTGAAGTGAAGATGTAAAATTTACCTAAGAAACCTATGGTTGAGGGGAAGCCTGCCAGAGACAACATAAATATACTCATCATGAGTGCCATATAGGGACGTCTTTGTGCAAATCCTTTAAAATCCTCATATCTCATTTGTCGTTTACTTTGTGAAGCGATAAAACTCAAAATACCAAATGAACCCGCAGCAGAGATAAAGTATGCGATGAGGTAGAACATAATAGCAGGTGCGGCAACTTGTGAACCTAATCCAATAGAGGAGAGTGCAATAAGTAAATAGCCACTGTGTACGATGGATGAACCGGCAAGCATTCTTTTGACCAAGGTTTGATTGATAGCAAGCCAGGAACCTCCAAGAAGCGTAAGAATGGTCACTGCTTGAAGCAACTCAGTCCAAAAGCTGTTGATGGGGGCGAAATCTACCAGATAGAGACGTAAAGCAATGGCAAACACAGCAATCTTAAATGTAGATGCCATAAACATGGTGATAGGATAGGGAGCACCATGATAGACATCAACGACCCATGAATGAAAAGGTACAGCTCCTATTTTGAACAATATAGTGATCATGATGAAACTGGCACCAATGATGAGCATGGGCATATTTTCCAAGGTATTGCCATGGACATAATTTGCAATAGCTGTCAGTGAAGTAGAACCTACAGATCCATAGATAAGTGCTGTTCCCAGCATAAAAAATGCACCGGTCATGGAACCCAGGACAATATATTTCATCATTGCTTCTGAACTGACTTTTTTTGTTTTATGATATCCGACCAAAGCGTATATACTAAGTGAAGCGATCTCCAAAGCTATGAAAGCCGTTAAGAGTTCATGGGCATGGGCCAACATCATCATACCAAAGACAGAAAACAACATAAGAGCAAAATACTCTCCGGAAAAATAGGTACGACTTTTAAAGTAGTCATTGTTGATGAGCAGTGTTAAAATGGCACCTGCCGTAAACATAATATCAAAAATCGCTGCAAAGTCATCCAGGATGAATCTGTCTCCAAATATATTTTCAAAAAGGAAAGTAGTACTCTTTTCTCCATACAGGAAGAACTGCAAAATAAGAGATAGTCCCAGAAAAGATACGGTAATGAGATTTAGTTTGCTAAGTGTTATTTTGCTATTGGCGAGCAGCATTAAAACAAAAGCACCTATAACCACTGTTGCCATAGGCAAGGCGTATAAGAATTGTTCTATCATTTTGAAGCTCCTATCGCATGTAAAGCATCTTGTAAAAATAGACTCAGTTGTGGCTCAAACATAGGTGTGAACAGTGATGGGGCTATACCTGTGAGGATCAGGAGTACTACTAGGGGAAGTAGCATGATGATCTCTCTAAGATTCAGATCGGAAAATTCTGTTGTGTTATTTGCTGTACCAAAAATCGTACGTTGCAGCATCCAAAAGATATAAACCATAGCCGAGAGCATAGTGGTTGCGGTAAAAATACCTATCCATATATTGGTTTTAAATGCACCGATAATGATGAGAAGTTCTGCAACAAAACCTCCTGTGCCCGGTAAACCTGCTATGCTAAGTGCAAAAAATGCAAAGAAGAATGCAAACTTCGGCGCTTTGTTTGCAATACCGCCAAGATCAGAGATCTGTACGGTTTTGAAACGTTTATATACCAATCCGATCATAATGAAGATACCTGCTGAGGCAAGCGCATGTGTCCCTATGAAATACAAACTCCCGCTCCAGGCATAGATGTTGGTCAAGAAGAGACCAAGCGCAATGAGTGAAAGGTGTGAACCAGAAGAGTAGGCAAACATACGACGAAGATTATCTTCCGTAATTGCGCGGATAGCATAGTATAACAGTCCAATAAGCGCAAGCACTATGATAGTGGGCGCATAATAGATAAGCGTTGTTTCAAATAGGCCAAACCCAAATCTCCAAATACCGTAAATCCCCAGTTTTGCCATAATAGATGACATGATGACCACTGCAGGTGTCGGTGCAGAACCATAAGCCGGAGCCATCCAGGTGTGAAAACCGACCAGTGGTATCTTAATGGCAAAAGCGAGTAGGAAACCGGCAGCAAGCCAAATAGAAGTTTGTGCATTAAATACGATGCTGCTTAGATCCTGAAATGCAAAACTCCAAACACCTGTGGTCTCAAAATGCATATATCCAAGATACATAATAGAGAAGAGCATACTCATGGAACCGAGTATGGTCATCAGTATGATCTTCATGGAATTGTACTGACGCATGCCACTTCCATATTTCCCTATCATGATGAAAATAGGAAGCAACATGGTTTCCCAAAAGAGATAAAAAAGTACCAGGTCAAGTGATAGAATAGCTCCTGTAACACCTGTTTGAAGCAGCATCATATTGTACCAGTATCCCTTTCGCTCCTCATGCATCATATAAATATACAAAGGTGGCATTAAAAGGGTGATCAGTAAAAGCATGATCAAAGAGAGAAAATCGATACCTATAAAGTAAGAAAAACCTGAACTTTTGATCCATGGTGCCTGTTGAACGAATTGCATACCTGCATGAGGGTCAAAATGATATGTTAACCATAAAACAAGGAAGAGTGTGACCACTGAAGAGAAAAATGCTCCCAGTCTCAATACTTTTATAGGTGCTTGAACAGCTCCCAGTATGACAGCCATAAGAAGAGGTAAAAAGATGATATTTGTAAGGATGTTATGCATCATTTACACCACCCCCAGTTTTATTAACATATAGCAAGACATAGCAGATACACCTATTAAGATATAGAGTGCATAGTATCTGACTTTTCCATTTTGCAATGTACCAAAAATCTCTGCTGATTTTAGATAACCCCATACATTCAGGTTAATAAAACCGTCAAATATTTTAGGATCTATGACTTTTGCGATCAGCCTGCTCATTGCGATCAGTGGTTTGACAATGATGAGATCATAGAGTTCATCGATGTAAAATTTATGGATCGCAAAGGTTTTGAAGAGTGTATCTTCTTTCGCTTCTTCTGCATTTTTGGCAAAGAGTTTATAGGCTAAACCCATACCCAAAAGGGCTAAGATCACATTAAGTCCTCCGATCATATATTCTGTTGCATGAGAAAGATGAAGCTTGATATCCGGCAGACTCAAAAAAGTGTTTATGAGCGAATTTCCGCCATAAGCTTCATTGATACCTAAGAATCCTGCTGTTGCGGCACCAATGGCTAAAACAACAAGCGGTTGGGTCATAGAGTTTGGAAGCGGCTGAAGTGTATGTTCATCTTTGGGCTGAGAATGAAATACCGTAAAGAGCATTCTGAACATATAAAATGTGGTGAGCATAGCCGTCAATGTTCCCACACCCCAGATCACATAATGTTCAGAGGCAAAAGCAGTGACCAGGATGGCATCTTTTGAGAAGAAACCTGCAAATGGAGGTATACCGCTTATGGCAAGTGTTGCGATGAACATCGTAATATATACCAGTTTAAGATGCTTTTTCAATCCACCCATTTTAAAGATATTCTGCTCATGATGAAGTGCAATGATCACAGCTCCTGCTCCCATGAACAGCAGTGCTTTAAAGAATGCATGTGTAAAGACATGGAAAATACCGGCACTGTATGCACCAAGTCCAACAGCGATGAACATGTATCCAAGTTGACTCATGGTCGAGTAGGCAAGTATCTTTTTAATGTCACTCTGATAGGAGGCTATAATGGCTGCAAAAAGAGCAGATGCTGCCCCTATGCTGGCGATGAAAATACCAACATCCGGGATCTCGACATAGATAAAGCTGTATCTGGCAACCATATAGACACCGGCAGTGACCATGGTAGCTGCGTGGATCAGTGCAGAGACAGGTGTAGGTCCTGCCATGGCATCAGGAAGCCAGACATAAAGCGGGATCTGTGCAGATTTACCCATAGCTCCCACAAAAAGCAGGATACCTATAAGACTCAACATTTGAGGATCGATAGTAGAGATATGTGCCGCTATCGCTTCAAACGTAAATCCACCATCCCCTACATTGACAAAGAGCAGTGCAAGTGCCATGATGAAACCAAAATCACCGACGCGATTTAAGATAAAGGCTTTGTTTGCAGCGGTGATATTGGCTGAATCCTGATGGTAAAAACCTATCAAAAGATAAGAACTCAATCCTACCAGCTCCCAACCTACGAACATCATGATAGGGTTGTCTGCCAAAACCAAAAGAAGCATACTCCCCATGAAAAGATTGAAGTAAGCAAAGAACTTTCCATAGGCTTCATCCTCTTTCATGTACCCTGCGGCATAGATATGAATGAGCGTTCCGATAAAGGTAATGAAAGATATCATCACCACAGAGAGCCTGTCTGCCATGAATGCTATGGAGATATTAAAATCACCTATTGCTATCCATTGTAAAAGTGTATTGTTGAGTGTATCGCTTCCATTCATCACTTGATACGCAACGATAAAAGATAAAATGGTCATGACCGTAGGTGTACCTACACCAACGAGAGTATAGAAGGTATATCTGTTCGCTTTTGTATTGCCAAGATAGACTACGGCGAGAAGTAGTGCAGATAAAAAGGGGAGTACGACAATAAGACTAAGCATTATTCTCTCCTTGGCTTAATGCATGAAAAGATTCACTGTCTATGCTTCTGTTTTCACGATACAGATGTACGATCATTGCCAAAAAAACAGCGGCTTCAGCTGCAATGACTCCTATCATCAGCAGTGCCATAACAGAACCGCTTGCATCTCCAAGCACTCTTGACAGCGTGGCTAAAAGAAGTGATACAGAGCTTAACATCAACTCAATGGACATATAGAGCACAAAAAGATTCTTTCTGCTCACAAGCCCCACAAGTCCAATACTGAAAAGAATGGAGGCTAAAAGAAAAAACATATTTGGGGTCATGATCTGCTCCTTGATTCACTTTTTGTTCGTTCATTTTTGTTTTTTCTGGCAATCACAATGGCACCGACCATAGCACTTAAAAGCAATATAGATAAGATCTCAAAAGGCAGAACCCATTGACTGAACATCTCTTTTCCTATCACTTTTGAATTGATGGTTTCCATAGTGGAAAACTGATCGGGCAGTGTCGTCAGTGTTTTATAAAGCAGGATCGTGAATGGTGCAACTAAAATAGAACTAAAAATGATCCATTTGGTTTTATTGGGTTCATGTGGCAACTTTTTGTCCTGCGCATTCACAGTCAGGATCGTAAGCATACTCAAAACAACCACAGCACCAACAGATACCATGATTTGGGCAATCGCCAGAAATTGACTGTTCAAGAGTGCAAATATCCCAGCTAAACCTATCATCGCTACCAGAAAACCAAATGCGGAAAAAACGGTCTGCCTGTTAGTGATCATTGCAATACTTCCGCCGATCATGAACAGCGCCAAAATAGAAAAAATACTAATCTCTAGCACAAGAATTCTCCTCTCCAAAAGCACCTTTATGGGCTAAAAGCTGCTCTTTGTTCATAACAAAATCTTCTCTGCTGTTTCCTGTGAGTGAAAAGATCCCAGTATCCATACGAATGGCATCACAGGGACAGGCTTCCACACAATAACCGCAAAAGATACATTCAAGTGTGTCTATGAAAAAACTTTTAGGCATCTTTTCATCATGACCGTCTTCTCTCTCGGTGGCTTCAATAAAGATACAGTTTGACGGGCAGGCAGTGGAGCACATAAAACAGGCAACACAGGCGATGGAATCATCAGATCTGTGTGTCAGTCTATGCAGTCCACGGTATCTGTCAGTAATGTCTGTGGGTTGTTCTTCCGGGTATTCCAAGGTATCAACTGCATTAATGTCACTCACATTCTCAAAGAGGTGTTTAAAAGTCACTTTGACCCCATCATAAATAGCCGGCAGGTAGAGCTTATCTTTAAAGCTGCTGCCATGTCTTGGTATGACCGTTATATTTTTATTCATTCGCTAACTCCTACAACGACCAGCGCTGTGATAAAGAGATTTAAAAGGGAGAGTGGCAAGAGGTAATACCATCCCAAATGCTGTATTTGATCATAACGAAATCGTGGTACTGTCCATCGGATCAGTATAAAAAAGATATTGAACATCATCAGTTTCACCACAAATACCACAACCTGAAAGAGCATGACTGTAATAGAGTTCGCCAAGGTACTTTCTGCAAAAAATACCAGATAGAGTAAGATCACTTCAATGAGTGCTGTCATACCTAAAAGCGCGATCGTTAAGACTTTTGTTTCAAAGTTTCTTCCACTGTCTGTAGAAACTGTAGGCCGTACTGTATTGTTCTTTCTCATCCATTTAATGAGGAGAGCAACTATAACGGGTACTGAGATCATCAATATCATTGCAAAAACAGAGAAGTTCTGAAGCAGCATTTCTGTAGATACCCATGGGATCTGATATCCACCGAAGATCACTGTAATAATTACAGCTGATGCTGTATTCATAGCAACATATTCACCCATAAAATACATCGCGAACTTCATCGCTGTATGTTCTGTCATATATCCCGCAACGATCTCACTCTCTCCTTCTGCAACCGTAAACGGGTTACGATTGGTTTCAGCAAAAAGTGAAACAATGAGAATGATACTGGCTATGGGTTGTACTAAAATACCCCAGGCAGGTAAAAAAGCTAAAAATGTGCCACTTTGCCACTGTACCATGGCATTAAAATCGATGGTATCATAGGTGATGATAAAGGCTAAAATACTCAGTCCCAAGGGTAATTCATAAGAGATCACCATTGATCCTGCACGGGAAGCACCTAAAAGGGCATATTTGTTATGGGAAAGCCAACCACCGAAGATCACACCCAGAACACCAATAGCACCGATAGCCAAATACCAAAACACCCCAAAGTCAATGGGTAAAGCCTGTACTCTTAATGCTTCTCCGTCTATATGCAGGGTATCTGCAAATGGGATCACCATAAAGGCTAGAAGTGCAGCTGCAAAAGTGATGACCGGGGCAAGCATAAAGAGCCATTTCCCCATTTTAATATGTGAGGGATAGTACTCTTCTTTGAGTAAAAGTTTTACAACATCTGCAAAAGACTGTACCACGCCACCTAAACGAAAACCAAATACATTGGTACGGTTGGGTCCAAGTCTGTCCTGAACCAAAGAGGCGATCCGTCTCTCCAACCAAACCAATACGGGAATGGTAAGCAGTGCAAGCAGTGCGCCTAAAACAAAAGAGGTGATAGCTACCAGTATCGCTGCCGTACTCATGATCTCACCTTTTCAAGCCATTCAAGCACTGTGGGAACAGGATTGTTTTTACTTAAAGCTTTTTGACAGAGTTGAGTGATACCGTCTTCATTGGTGATATGCCCGGAACTCTCAACATAGCTTGCAATAGGTAAAATGAATGCAGCCTTAGTATCTTGATGCGTTCTAAAGTCTATTTTTACCTCTGCTTCAAATTCCCCGGGATGATTGAAGTTTATGAGCAGTCCGCTTTTGGCTGGTATGTCCGTATCGATATGCAAGTTCTCTATCGTTTTATAGTTTGCTGCTCTCTGTGCAGATTTCAGCATATCATCTTTAAAATCCTCATCTCTGTAGATCTCAAGAGGAGAACAGACACTTGCACCTATCTCTTTGGAGAAGTCTAAAATAGCTTCTATCTCTTCTGTGTAAAGATTTGCATCTATGACGACAGTAATATTGGTCTCATACTTTTCTAACAAGGTGTGAAATGCCTGTATCGCTTCATCTTCCATGATCACTTTACTGTTCAGTACGATCTCTTCCTGACGATCCTCCTGCAAGGCTTTATATGAAAGCCGTCCCTCATCGCAGATAAAGAATCCGTTTACATCGTCATTTCTTCGAGGTCTAAATCTGTAGATAATATCGTCTTGATACTTCATTTTGTTATGGTCAATGTAAATATTGCACCCTTTGGCGCAACCATGACAGATGGAATCCACAGTACTCAGGAACCAAACCCTTTGATGAAATCTGAAATCTTTAGAGGTTAATGCCCCGACAGGACAGAGATCTACGACATTCATGGCATAAGGGTTATCAAGTTTTCTTCCCGGCATGGTACTGACTCTGGCATGATCACCACGACCGATGATCCCAAGTTCATGGGTGTCTGTGATCTTGTCTGTAAATCTGGTACATCTGGCACAAAGTACACAACGCTCCTGGTCTAACATCACATTGGAGCCCAGATCAACTTTTTTTAAATTTTTCACCTTTTCGGGTATGCTTATCTTTGAGTTATGTAGGCCATAATCCATGTAAAAATCCTGCAGTGAACACTCACCCGCCTGATCACAGGTAGGACAGTCAACAGGGTGGTTGATCAGTTCAAGTTCCAGAATATCGGTACGTACCTTTTCTATATTTTCGCCTGTTGAACGTACTTCCATGCCCTCTTTTATAAAAGTATCACAAGCGATCTGAGGTCTTTTTTGACCCTCGATCTCAACCATACACATACGACAATTCCCGTCTGCACCCAAAGCTTCATGGTAACAGAAGTAGGGTACTTTTATCTTCTCTTTGATCAGCAGATCAATGAGGAGTGTGCCTTTTTCAGCATTAAAAGTCCGCTTGTCAACAATGACTTCTACCGTTTCACTCATAGTGCCCCCTCAAATTCATCTCTAAAACGTTCAATACATGAGACGATCACTGTCGAGACCGAAGGAGCAAAAACACAAATGGTTTTACCGTTCATCGTATCTGCAATACCCAACAGTTTGTCAATATCCTCTTTGCTTCCGCGTTTGTCCAGTATTTTACCTACAAGTTTGTCGACCCATCCGGTTCCCTCTCTACAAGGGGTACACTGTCCGCAAGACTCTTCATGGTAAAATTCCAATATGTTTTTCAGTGCTGTCACCATGCAAGTATCTTCATCCATCACGATCATACCGCCTGTACCCAAAGAACTGCCAATGCCACGCAGGGCTTCATAATCCAGTGTCAGGTTTTCCACTTCCCGGGCATTGAGTACACCACAGGAGACACCTCCGGGAATAAGTGCTTTGAGTTTCTTACCGTTTTTAATGCCACCACCGTAATGGTTTATATACTCCATCATAGAAGTACCGAATTCCGCTTCATAGACACCCGGTCTTTCAATATGCCCGGACATAGCGAAAAGCAGAGTCCCGGGACTCTGTTCTGTTCCATACGCTTTGTATGCATCTGCACCATTTTCAACGATGAAAGGAACCGTTGCGATCGTCTCAACATTATTGACCAAAGTGGGATTACCAAAATACCACTCCGGCTCTTTTTGTTTAGGCTTGAGTCTCGGATGTCCCCGTTTCCCTTCCATGGACTCAAGCAATGCGGATTTCTCTCCACAAATATACGCACCGGCACCACGGTGAATGGTAATGTCACAGGCATCCAGGAGACCTGCTTCATATGCTTCATCTATTGCAGACTGTAAGACCTGCTGATACTGGTAATACTCTCCGCGAATGTAAATGTAGGCATGTTTTGCTTTGATGGCATAACAGGTAATGAGTATACCCTCTATCAAAAGGTGAGGGTCTTTTGAAATGATCTGTCTGTCTTTAAAAGTACCGGGCTCAGACTCATCACAGTTTACAGCTAAAAATGAGGGTTTGTCACTCTTTTGCGGCATAAGTTCCCACTTGGCACCTGCCGGAGCGCCACCTCCACCTTTCCCTCTTAGATTGGCATCTTTTATGATCTGGATGATATCCGTTGGTGAATATTCTTTTAATTTTTCAAGTGTTTTGTAGCCACCGTTAGCTTTGGATACTTCCAGAGTAAAACTGTTTTCCAACTCAAACTTACGAGAAACTATTTTGCACTCTCTCATTTGAGTTCCTTTAATACTTCATCGACTTTTTGGGTCGTCAAATTTTCATAATTCACATCATCTATCTGCATGACAGGTGCTGTCCCGCATGAGCCTAAGCACTCTACATGCACGATGTTTACATCTTTATTTTTTAAATGTTCCAGAATCTCATCTGATCCACAAAGTTTGCATGAGAGTGTTTTACACACTTGCACATTGCGTTTCTTTTGAGGTTCAAGATGGAACATGGTGTAAAATGTTGCGACTCTATACACTTCCATAGGAGGTGTATCTGTATGTTTAGCTATTTCATCTATAGCATCCAGACTTATGAAACCTTCTTGGTATTCAACCATCCAGAGACAAGGCAGTGTTAAGGCTTTTGGGCTTGGATAGCGTTTTTTAAGTGCGTCTATCTTTAAAAGGTTTTCATCAGAGAATGTAAAACTCATCTATCCATCTCCCCTGCTATGATATTGAGTGACCCTAAAGTCATAATGGCATCTGCTACCTGATAATTTTCTATGATCTTCGGGTAGGCTGATATATGGTAAAAACTTGGCGGTCTTACCTTCACTTTGTAGGGTGTACCGCTTCCGTCACTTACAATGTAAAACCCAAGTTCGCCATTGGCAGCTTCAAATGCACCGTAATGCTCACCTTCAGGGACTTTTACACCATCTATCACGAGTTTGAACTGGTTCATCATCCCTTCTATCCCACCATACACACACTCTTTACTTGGCATAGTGATACGTTTATCTGCTACATTGATCTCACCGTCAGGGATCCTTTTCATCGCCTGTTTGATAATTTTCATACTCTCATTCATCTCTTCAAAACGTACCATCATTCTGTCATAAGTATCACCCACTGAGCCCACGACCATATTGAAGTCAAAGGTATCATAATAGTAATAGGGATCAGAAAATCTTAGATCATAAGCCACACCGCAAGCACGCAAGTTTGGACCGGTAAAACCGTAGTCTATCGCTTGAGCTGCAGAGACCGGTGAGACATTCTGTATACGGTCATTATAGATACGGTTATGTGTGATCATCTTGAGTGATTCCGTGATACCAAAATCGATCTTGACCAGCACATCTTCCAGATCACTCTGCCAACCGTCATAGAGGTCATGTGTCATTCCACCGATTCTCATATAAGAGTTTGTCAGTCTTGCCCCTGTGAGTTTGGATAAAAAGTCATAGGCATCATTACGAGGGTTGAAAAGATACCAGTAGTTCGTCTGTCCACCCATGTCAAGCAATCCTGCAGCCAAACAGACAAGGTGGTCAATGACACGCGAAAGTTCAGTCAAAATGATACGTATAAAGATCCCACGATCAGGAAGTGTGATGTCCAACATCTCTTCAACTGTTTTTGCAAAGGCGATATTATTCATCAGTGCTGAACAGTAGTTCAGTCTGTCTGTATAGGGGATGATCTGATTGTAGTTATGGTTTTCACAACTCTTTTCAAATCCACGATGCAGATAGCCTATCTCATTGGCAGCGGCTACGATCTTTTCGCCATCAAGCGCAGCCAGTGTTCTAATTGTTCCATGGGTTGCAGGGTGTGATGGACCAAGATTGACTATCATGAGATCATCTTTGTTCATATCAAGATCTCTCTCTTCCAAAAGAGGCTTCATCTCATCCATAAGATCTTGGGAAGTGGTGCAGTACTGACCTTGGGTTATTTCGTAATCTTTTCTAAGAGGGTGACCCACAAACTCATTATGATTGAGGACTCTTTTTAACATTTTATGATTTTTAAAATGTATACCGTATTGGTCAAATATCTCTCTCTCCGCCCAGTCAGCAGAAGAGAAAATGGAAGCTATGCTCTCCACACCGCTATCTGTATCTTCAACGGCTACTTTATAAATGATAAGTTCTTTAAAATTTGAATGTCTCAGTATATATACAAGTTCAAACCTGCTAAACGGAGGGTGTGATTTGTAGAGGTTGTCCACCGCTGTAATATCAAGGAGGAGGGTAAATCCAAGTTCCTCTTTGGCTTTTTTGATGGTCTCAAGCAACTCAGTGCTTTTAATAAGGATTACAGTATCAGACATTATCTAACTTTCCTTCAAAGTCTGTGTTTCTTACTTCAAATTTAGGTTCTCTTTTCAGTTGTCTCTGTATATCCATCACTGCATCCAACATAGCTTCGGGACGGGGAGGGCAACCGGCAACATAGACATCCACAGGGATGATCTCATCTATACCCTGCAAAGTGGTGTAGTTGTCATAGAACCCACCTGTTGATGCACAGGCACCCACTGCTACTACCCATTTGGGTTCAGGCATTTGATCATAAATTTGTTTGAGTATAGGTGCCTGCTTATAACTCACCGTACCAGCTACGATAAGCAGATCCGCATGACGGGGAGAAAACCGCAGTACTTCTGCCCCGAATCTTGATATGTCATAACGACTGGCAGCCGTAGCCATAAATTCAATAGCACAACAGGCTGTTCCAAAAACAAAAGGCCATAAAGAAGCTTCACGTCCCCAGGTTATCACAGCATCCAGCTTTGTAGTAATCACTGCTTCATCCAGCAAATGGGTATTGCTTACGTCCATTTTAATATTCCTGATTTATATACATAGAGCAGACCGCCAAAAAGCAGGCCGATAAAGACAAACATTTCCATCAGAGCGAAGAGACCAAGTTCACGAAGATTCAAAGCCCATGGAAACATAAAAAGAATCTCTACATCAAAGATGAGAAAAATAATTCCTATAAGAAAGAATTTGATATTGAAGCCGTCAAAAGCATCTTTATGTGTTAAACGAATTCCACCTTCAAAAGGCTCATTTTTTCGCACATTATCACTTGA
>JAYEOF010000317.1:0-3082 GCA_034722695.1 Campylobacterota bacterium | reverse complement strand
GATGGATTTACCGGAGCCTCGAACTGACTTCTCTCACCTATACCCCTGATCTGGATATATTTTGCTTTAGATGCTCCAGCAGAAAAATTTACATTGGGTGTACTTGCCAACGTTTCAACAAAAGACTGAGACGCTTTATCATAGATATCTTCTGCTCCGATAACTGTAACACTCTGAGTTGTCTGAGATAGATTTTTATCTCTAAAATCAGCTCCTACAACGATAGGATCAAGATTGATCTCTTCTGCAAAAGATGATACTCCGGCTAATGCGTAAACTGCTATCAGTGATGTTGTTAAGATTTTTGATTTCATATTGTTTTCCTAATAATAATTAAGAAAAAGAGGCATAAATAATAAAAATGATTTTTACTGAAGTTATCTGCACATCTCTTCCTTACGCTGGAGTTATCCAGGTCAAGTTCAACGGGTTTTTTATCTCAGCTGATTTTCAGCACCCCGAGTGATTGATTAATGAAATATACTTAAATAAGATAAAATTGCCCTTAAGTCAAAAAATAGCAGTTAAAAAATAGGTTCTTTACGCTCATATTTCTTATCTTTATAATTAAGATTTAAAGTTTTGGCATGTTTAAGTTTTTCATACAAAAAATTCTTTGCTTTCCTTGTACTTTCTGTCAGATCAAGACCTAAAGCTAAATTTGTTGCTACAGCAGATGAAAGCAGACAGCCTGTTCCATGTGTGTGTGTAGTATTGACCCGTGCAGTTGTAAAGGTATCGATTTCCAAATATTTTGAAACAAGATAATCTTTTGCCTCTTCCTGATCACTGCTGTGACCACCTTTAATAAGCACAGAATTAGCACCTAATGCAATTAAAGCTTTTGCAATCTTCTCTACCTCTTCTTTCTCTCCAGCATAGTTACTCCCTAAAAAAGTATTTATTTCAGGAATATTGGGAGTAATAATATCTACCACAGGAAACAATTTTTTGATCATTATTTCTATAGCATCTTGATCTAACAGTTTTTTACCACTAGAACTCACCAATACAGTATCAAGCACAATATTTTTAAGCTCATATCTTTTGATCATCTCTATAACTATTTCTATAAGTTCTTTATTTGCCAACATACCGATCTTTACAGCATCAGGCTTGATATCTTCCAAAAGTGTTTTTAATTGTTGCCTAAAGATTTCAGGAGAAGTACTATGTAAAGCCTTTACGCCTGTAGAATTTTGTGCAGTAAGTGCAGTTATCACAGAAAATGCATATCCACCTAAAGCATGTATTGTTTTACAGTCTATCTGAATACCTGCCCCACCATAAGGATCTGAACCGGCAATGGTAAGTACTGTTGGAGTAAAGTTATTTTGCATATTTTTCAAAAGCCTCTATGAGTGCAATCGTTCTAGTCTTAGACACTTCACCCTCTTCTAAAACATCCGATATCATAGCTATCCCAGAGGCTGCTTTGGTTTTGGCAACATCTTCTATATTGTCAATAGTAATCCCCCCAATAGCCACTATAGGATAGTCCACATTCTTAGCCCATCGTTTTAAGTCTTCAGTACCTACCGTATCATAGGTCAATTTTTTAGATATAGGCTCATAAATAGGTCCTATGGCTAAATATGAAGGCTCAAAATCTAAAGCGATGTCTATCTCTTTTGGAGTATGCGTACTAATACCTAGTCTTATACCAGCATCCAGTATGGCTTGTACATCTGCTTCTTGGATATCTTCTTGTCCTAGGTGTACACCATAAGCCTTATGCTTAATACCAAGTTCCCAAAAGTCATTGAGGAAAAAACGTGCGTTATACTCTTCTGATATTTTAATGGCTTCTATGACTTCATTTTCCAGTTCTTGACCTGTAAACTTGTCTTTAGTTCTTAATTGTGCTGTTGTGATACCTACTTCATAAAGTGGTTTTAGTTTGTAGGCTCTGTCTACTACTGGGTAGATACCTAATGGTGTGTTTCCACAGTTTTTGAATTTCATTTGTTACCTTGTAGGGTGCGTTTGCCAACGCACCTTTTATTTATAAAGCCTTTCGGCACACTTTTATTTTATGCAAGTTTTATTACATGGTGCGTTAGCAAACGCACCCTACACATTTATATTTAAATCATAAATTTATCAATCAAACTGGTGCCAAAAAGGTGTACCAACAGTTGGTGTAGAAGGAGAAGCAAATTCTCGTTGCTGCATCGTACCAGCCTCATAGCCCAAACGTCCTGCTTCGATGGCTACTCTAAAGGCATCTGCCATTTTCACCGGGTCATGTGCCAAAGCAATGGCAGAGTTTAACAATACCCCATCATATCCTAACTCCATCGCTTGTGTAGCATGTGACGGTTTCCCTATACCCGCATCAACAATGAGTTTCAGTTCAGGAAACTGCTTTCTGATCGCAATAAGATTATCTGGATTCATCAATCCTTTTCCTGAACCTATCATAGACCCCCAAGGCATAATGATCTTACATCCTACATCTGCCAAACGTTTTGCAACGACAAGATCATCCGTAGTATACGGAAAGACTTCAAAACCTTCTTTGATGAGAACCTCAGCTGCTTTTACCGTTTCAAATGGGTCAGGCTGCAAGTTGTATTGATCACCTATAACTTCTAGTTTTATCCAGTTTGTACCAAAGACTTCTCTTGCCATTTGTGCTGTCGTTATAGCTTCTTTGGCCGAGTGAGACCCTGCTGTATTTGGTAACACTTCTATACCAAAGGACTTGATAATATCCCAAAATTGATTACCGCCACCCTCACCTGCTGCTTGACGACGCAAAGAGACTGTTACGATCTGGGCAGCAGATGTTTTAATAGCATCTTCCATATTTGCAGGCGAAGGATAGAGTGCAGAACCAATAAGCAGTCTGCTACTTAAAGTCTTCCCACCTATTTCCCAGGTATCCCTGTTTGTTTCCATATGTTTGGTCATCTTATCCTCCCTGTACCGGAGCAAGTATTTCTATGCTGTCATTATCATGAATAATAGTGCTTTCATAGGTTGAGATGGCAACAAAAGTGCCATTAAGTGCCAGAGCGAAACCCTTTTGTCTATACTTGAGTTCGTTTATCATTTCTTTAACATTCATCTCAGCACT
>JAYEOF010000316.1:0-3097 GCA_034722695.1 Campylobacterota bacterium | reverse complement strand
ATCGTATCACCTTTAAAGAAGGAAACCAAACCTGGAAATTTCTGCTTGTCTGGAACACTGCACATCCCAATGGACCCTTCTGGTATCTACCTCATGACAATGAAGAGAGTGCTTTTGATGCTGCGGTGTATGCTGCTAAACAGTATGGTGGAGGTTTCCTTGCTGTAGAATCAAATGGTCAACGTTATGCTTCAGGGAAAGATCCAAACAGGAATTTTAAAAAAGATTCCTCTTACAGCAAAACGATCTGCAGGATCATCGATACTTACAAACCGGCTCATCTGCCCTATATGGCACTTCACACCAATGCAGAGGGTTATCTGAAAAGCGGTGGTGAGGGTACAGTATCTATGAAAATGCATTCAAAAAACATGCACTCTTTTCCTGCCGGAAATATTAAAACAGGTCGTAAAAAAGGCTTAGAAGATGAAGATACGCTCATCTACCTTTCAGGAAAAGAAGTTGAAAGGGAAAAGGTCAAAAAATTCAATGCCATGGGGTTAAATGTCAAATTTGAAAAAGTGACTAAAAGCTCAAATGATAACTCTATGTCCAACTGTATCGTTTTATACAAACATCATACTAACTACATCAATATCGAAACCGAACATGAAGATCTCAGTACACACAAAAAGATGATAGACAGAGTGATGAAGATTTTGGGGCAGAGAAGTATTTAACACTACTTCTCCTCAACATTCTCCTGATTTATCATGATCATTTCAATCCCATTATCTCTAATAATTTGAGCAATATCCGTTACAATACGGTGTCTTCTATCACTATATTCCATATCTGTCGAAGCTTTGACAAAGAAACTCACACCAAAGGAGATACCTCTTTTAGTAAAATCATTTACTCCCGTTAAAATAATTTTACTACTGTCAACACCCTCATTCTCTGTTAAAAATTTTAATATTTCACTGTCAAGTGTATCTAATGACTCTTTGGATGTTTGAAGACTTAGGAAAAACTCCGTATCGATTCTCATCGCTTCACGTTCAGTATAGTTATCGATCATCTCAGAGGTGATCTTATTGTTTGGAACCGTCAATACTGTATCAAAGATCGTTCTGATCTTGGTAGAACGTATACCTACATTTGTGATCACTCCCACATCAGAACCGATCTTTATCTTGTCTCCTGTTTTAAAGGGTCTGTCTGCGATGATGATCGCTGAGCCGAAGAAGTTGGCAATGGTATCTTTTGCAGCGATCGCAAATGCCAACCCCCCTATTCCCAAACCGGCAACCACAGTCTTGTAAGGTATACCAAATATCTCCGCAAGTGCAAAAATGGCTCCAACTATGATCCCGATACGCACCATGCTGCTAACGATAGAGAGAAAAATCTCATCAATATCTGATCCATGCCGTTTTGCCCGTATCTTCAAAAGAGAGAGAGTGATATCGATCAGAGCAAACATGATCCATGCAATGCCGATCACGATCAAGAGTTGCGAAAAATTTTTGATAATGGCAAAAAGAAAGTCCGACAATCCTAACTGATGGGCACCATAAAGCAACAATAACCCAAAAGTCAAGATCTGAACAGGACGTAAAACCCGCAAGGTGATCACCTCATTGGTCCATCTTTTTGTCAGATAAAATTTTTTAACGATCTTAAATATGAACCATTTACTAAAGTAACTGATCCATCCTGCCAAAAAGATGGTCAAGGCTAACAATGCTATCTGCCACAAAGCAGTATCATAAAACTTCTCTACAAGCAGAGGAGAGATAGACTGGGCAATATTTTTAAGTTTGAAATAGAGATCATTTTCTGAGATTGTTCTGACCGGTACTTTGAGAGGAACATCTTCCATTTCCTCGAAGAGAGCCTCTATGGTTCCAAGTGTTTTCGGGGTGAATTTCCACTGAGTCTTACCCTCTGTCTCATAAGGTGCGATAACGATATTTCCTAAAGGATGATGAAAATGCACATAGGGTTTTTTACTTTTAGGATCATTAGGTATCTCCTGATACACCACCTCGGAAATACGATCTAAGACACCCAAAAGATAATAAGAAAGTAACGGTGCCTGCCACTCCCAGATAGCCGGATCAATGGCTGAAAGATTCATGCTAGAAAGCACATACTGCTTTCCGTTCTTCTTCCAGCGGGCATATTGTTCGATGAAGGTACGCATGGTGTCACGCGGATTTCCCAGTTGAAGATTGGCATTCGGGTCGACTTCACTTAGGTCACGTGCCGTCATAAGAGTCCGTAATGTCTCTTTCATCTCTGCTTCACTTGGAAGAATGATCTTCCATCCCTCTGCATCATTTACTTTAACAAATTCAACTGTTACCGTGTTGTCAGTACCATCCTGATTAATGATGACAGAGTCATGGTCACCCTCTACCTTTAATTTAAAATTATACTTTTCAACTGTACAGGCATCTAATATATAAAAAAATGTGCGGGCAAGAAGCAATTTTTTTCCATAAAGATATTGTTTCTGTTCTTCATTCAGATATAAGAGGTCCAGTGCTTTTTCAAGCGCTTCATGCTCTCCGCTTCTAACCTGATTGACAAGTTTTAGAAAAGAGTAATAGGTATAAAAAGGTAGAGAAGTATCTACTGTCAGTGCATTATATTGACTGTCTGCATCCACCCTTATTCCCGTGATCCAGTCACCATATTTATTATTTCCGAAAAATGCATTGCCATGCTGGCCCAATGTCATAGTAATCTTGCCTGAGCCATTATCATTTTCAACTACGCCATAAAGTCTGTTATTTTCTATGGATCCTTTGAGTTTCCCATTGAGAGGCTGGTAGCTCCCATTCACCTCATTGCCATGCTGTTCCATCATCAATACAATAGAGCCATTTTTCCAAAAAACATGCCATTTGCCGTCCCAGGATTGCTCTGCAGCAGAAGCAGAAAAGATCAGTATAAACCATAAAATAATAATATGCTTGATTTTTATTTGCATGTTTTGATCCTTTTCTTATGCTTTTCTACTAAGCATATTCTATCTATTCAATTATAGCAAAGTTTTTACCGTACTGAAAAGTTCTGTAAAGCCTTTAACTTTTTCTCGTACACTTCACTTTTTTCACTGTTGCCTGTCTGCTTATAATAATAAGCC
>JAYEOF010000315.1:0-12933 GCA_034722695.1 Campylobacterota bacterium | reverse complement strand
ACATATGACGTGCATGTATGACTACAGCTACACCTTTAGGTTTAATGGTCCCTAAAATGGCATCGGCTATCTGCTCAGTCATCTGTTCCTGTATCTGAAGACGTCTGGCATACACATTGACGATACGAGGGATCTTGGAAAGACCTACTACCTTACCATCAGGGATGTATGCTACATGAGCACGTCCGATGATAGGCAGCATATGGTGCTCACACATAGAATAAAATTCAATATCACGAACCAAGACCATCTCATCATTGCTTGTAGTAAAGAGCGCTTGGTTGAGTATCTCTTCTGGGTCCTGATCATACCCTTCGGTGAGAAACTTCAGTGCTTTAGCTACACGGTTAGGTGTTTTAATCAATCCTTCACGTTTAGGATCTTCACCTAAAAGTTCAAGGACTTTGGTGATGGCTTGTTCAAACTCTTCTTCTTTATTCATATTGCTTTCCTGTGGTATTAGCCTGCGTCGGTACAAGGCTATGCCTTTCACAACGACTTCGCTTCTGAAACTACGGACAACAAGCAGTCGTTGCCCGCTTAACGCTTCTCATATTGTAGCTAAAAACAATTTAACTATCTTCTCGTCGACTTTGGAGATAGCAAGTTTTTCTATCTCTTCTTCAGAAAAGTAATCTATCTTTTCAGGTCTATTTTCATAATATACATAGACTTTACAGATGAGTTTGAAGTGTGTATAGGTATGTGTGACCTCTCCTATATGTTCAGAAGCACAAAGTGGAAGATCAACACTCTCAAAGCCCCATAAACCATGTAAAAACTTTCCTTCTCTCTGTGTGAGTGAAAGTCTGTCATCATAAACATTGATAAGTATATTTTGTTCTCTTGTGGGAACGATACGTTTCTTTTTTGTAGGGTAAAGGGTAGGGTCATCTCTCCCTTTGCAAATATCAGCTAAAGGGCACATTTTACATTTTGGATTTTTAGGTGAACAGATAGTTGCACCTATATCCATCATTGCTTGATTGTAGTTAAAAGGGTTTGCTTTGTCTACTAATGTATGTGCAATGTTCCATAGTTCTTTGTCACTAGGTGTTTTAAGTTTGTTCAGACGGCAGAGGATACGTTTTACATTTGCCTCCATAATAGGAACAGGTTGCTTGAAAGCAAAAGCAGCTACTGCATGCGCAGTATTTTTACCTATACCGGGAAGTTTGATAAGTTCATCTATGTCATTTGGCAGTTCATTTATAAGTGTTGCAGTCATATGTAAATTTTTAGCCCGATTGTAGTACCCAAGTCCTTCCCACATTTTGAGCACATCATCAAGTGGTGCCTCTCCCAAAGCCTTAAGGGTAGGGAATTTCTCTAAAAAAGGAAAGTAGTAGCGTTCCAAAACAGTTTTAACCTGTGTTTGCTGAAGCATCACCTCAGAAAGATAGATGTGATAAGGATCGTTTGTCGTACGCCATGGAAGGTCGAGTCTTCCGTGATTTTGATACCAGTTTTGGATGTTTCTATGAGCTTGTTTCATGCGTGGATTATAGCTGGATTTTTATCTATATTCGTTTTTTAGTAAATTTTAGATAAAATCACGGCATTATATATAAAAGGATTGTAGTGAAAGTTACAGTAAATAAAGTAGACGAAGCAAATGTACTCGTAAGCGGTACTATAGAAAAAGGTGTTGTTGAAGCGAACATTGAGAGACTTGCAGTTCAAGCAGGTAAAGAGATGAAGGTTGATGGGTTTAGAAAAGGTAAGGTACCTGCACACGTAGTAAAAAAACTACATGGTGATAAACTTATCCAGGATGCTGAAGCAGATGCACTGAGAGATCTTATAGATGCTGGTATTAAAGAAGCAAAGATCAATTCTGCAGATGTACTTGGTCAACCTACTTTTAAAAAGTATGACAAAGCGGATAAGGGTATCGAAGTAGAAGTAGAGATCTCTACTAGACCTGATTTTAAAGCTGAAGGGCACATGGATGTTGTTCCAGCATTTGATAAGCCAACAGCATCAGATGAAGAAATAGATGCAAAATTAACTGAGATCGCTGCACAGCAAGCACCATTTGAGAAGATCAAAAGAAAAAGAATGGTAAAAGACGGTGATATGACACTGATCGACTTTGAAGGTTTTGTAGATGGTGTTGCATTTGACGGTGGTAAAGCTGAAAAATTCAATCTTAAGATCGGTTCTAACCAGTTTATCCCAGGATTTGAAGATCAGATCATCGGTATGAAGTATGAAGAAGAGAAAACAGTTACCGTTACTTTCCCGGCAGAGTATCAGTCAGCGGATCTTGCAGGTAAAGAAGCAGAGTTCAAAGTAATACTTCATGAGATCCAAGAGCAAGTAACACCGGAGATCGATGATGAGTTGGCAAAGAAATTACTTCAGGGTGATGAGAATGCAACAGTTGATACATTGAAAGAAAAACTAAAAGAGCAGATAGTATCTGAAAAGATCGCTAAATTGTTCAACGAAGAGTTGAAGCCAAAATTGATCGAAGCATTGGTTGCTAAATTTGACTTTGCACTTCCAAATAACATTGTTGATCAAGAGATAGATGCAAAGATCAATGAAAAAGCAAGAACGATGAGCGAAGAAGAGCTTAACGACTTTAAAGAGAACCCTGAAAAAGTGGATGCACTTCGTGATGAAGTAAGAGATGATGCAGCTAACAGTGTTAAAGCAACATTTATCGTAGATGCTTTGGCTAAAGCAGAAGAGGTAAAAGTAGAAGATCAAGAAGTATCTCAAGCGATCTACTACGAAGCGATGATGTCTGGTCAAGATCCACAGGAAGTGATCAAATACTACCAGGACAATAACTTGCTTCCGGCAGTTAAAATGGGTATGATCGAAGATAAACTCTTTGGTAAAATGCTTGGTTTAAACTAAAAAAACACTTGGCAAGTAGCAACAAATAGTTGTTACTTGTTTTGTTAATACTTCTAATGTATATTTGAGTTGATACTAAAATCTATTTAACTATATATTATTAAAGGTCCATTATGAGTTATATCCCATACGTTGTAGAACAAACAGGTAGAGGTGAAAGATCTTACGATATCTATTCACGTCTTCTAAAAGACAGAATCATCATGCTAAGTGGTGAGGTAAATGATCAGGTAGCATCAACAGTTGTTGCACAGATGCTTTTTCTTGAAGCCCAAGATCCGGATAAAGATATCTATTTTTACATTAACTCTCCAGGTGGAGTGATCACTTCGGGACTTTCAATGTTTGATACAATGAACTACATCAAGCCGGATATTGTAACGATCTGTATTGGTCAGGCAGCATCTATGGGTGCATTTTTATTAGCATCCGGGACAAAAGGCAAGCGTTATGCTCTACCGCATGCACGTATTATGATCCACCAGCCTTCAGGTGGAGCACAAGGACAATCAACAGATATTCAGATACAAGCACAAGAGATTCAAAGACTGAAAGATACCCTCAATGAAATTCTTGCCGAGAGAACAGGTAAAACAGCTAAACGTATAGAAAAAGACACAGAGCGTGATCACTTTATGTCATCCAAAGAAGCGGTAGAGTATGGTCTTATAGATAAGGTCCTCGCTAAGAGTTTTAACTAGGTTTTTTGATGGTTAGAGAAATAGTAGTATATCCGGATAAAAGATTGAAGCTCATCTCCAAAGAGGTTGAGGTGTTCAATGGTGCTTTACATGACCTTCTAGATGATATGTATGAGACAATGCGTGCAAAAAACGGTGTAGGGCTTGCTGCTATTCAAGTAGGTGTAGATCAAAGAGTACTTATCATCAATGTTCCATTGGAAGTTGAAGAGGGTGAGCATGACCAGCCCAAAGAGAATACTTTAGAGATGATCAACCCTGTCATCGTTGAAAAAGACGGTACTGAGAAATTTCAGGAGGGATGTCTCTCTATCCCCGGAGTTTATGAAGATGTAGAGCGTGCCAAACATGTGAAAGTAGAGTATTTTGACAGAGAGGGTAATAAACAGACCATAGAAGATGATGGTTTCCTTGCTGTGGCTATGCAGCACGAGATTGACCATTTGGAGGGTAAGGTGTTTATAGAAAAACTCTCATATATTAAACGAAAAAAGTTCGAAAAAGAGTGGAAAAAGCGCCAAAAAGAGTCATAAGCAGCGATCTTGCACGAGATATTTGACGACATACTATCAGTATGCCTTACAAATCTCTCGCACAATCTCACCACTTCTGACTCTTTTTATTCACTTTTTAACTAACAATAATAATTTCAAGCATACAAAATCAAAAAACATGTACCCCAAGGGCATTTCCTCCCTTTGGTCAGGGCACAATTTGATTGACATACTTTAAAAAGTATGTCAATTTGACATATTTTTAATCCCTTTCCCTTATTTATGCAAAACTGTCATTATGAATGCAAAAACCAATAGTGGTAACCTCCCACCAAAAAGCCAAACTGTAAAAGTAAAAAGTGTCAAACAAAAAGAGAAAAAACAAGCCATTGTAAACCGGTTGACATGTGCTACCCTTGAAGGGGTCAATGCCAAGGTGATAGAGGTAGAAGCTACTTTTACTAAAGGACTGCCTGGGTTTACTGTGGTTGGATTAGCGAGTAGTGATATCCAGGAGTCAAAAGAACGTACAAAGTCAGCTTTGCTTACTAATGAATTTGTTTTTCCCCCTTTAAAAATAACGGTAAATCTTTCACCTAGTGATCTTAAAAAATCAGGGACACATTTTGACTTGTCCTTAGCACTTTTGATTGCACTGAATAAAACAAGCATAGACGAAGAGGGGCTTTTTGTGTTTGGTGAGTTGGGACTGGATGGAAAAATAAAGACAAGCTCCATGCTCTTTCCTTTAGTCTTGTCACTGAAAGAGCAGGGGCTTATCAAGAGAGCTATTGTTCCTAAAGAGTCCATCACGTACTTGAGTCATATCTCCGGAGTAGATTTTATCGCTGTAGATACCTTAAGTGAAGCGATACAGATACTTAAAAGTAAAAACTTCAAAGCCAATGTGCAGGCATTTTCCTATGAGGCTGAAAGTTTTACATTAGAAAATAGACCTTACTATTTTGAACGAAAATATGAGAGTGATTTTTTAGATGTGAAAGGACAGTCCATAGCCAAGAGAGCTTCCCTCATTGCAGCAGCAGGGATGCATAATTTTTTGATGGAAGGAAATCCGGGCTGTGGTAAAAGTATGATAGCAAAACGTATTAAAGATATCTTGCCTCCTTTGTTTGAAGAGGAGATACTCTCCATTGCAAAACATCAGTTTTTGGATGGTGTAACACCAAACTTTGCTGCATTACGTCCCATAAGGTCTCCTCATCATACCGCAACTTCTGCCTCTATCTTTGGTGGAGGTTCAGCTACTGCAAAGATAGGGGAGGTTGCTTTGGCACATAAAGGCATTTTGTTTTTTGATGAACTGCCTCACTTCTCTAAAAATGTACTTGAAGCACTGAGGGAACCTCTTCAAGACAAAAAAGTACACATTGCAAGAGTAAATGCCAAGATAGAGTATGAAGCAGATATCATGTTCGTGGCAGCACAAAACCCTTGCCCCTGTGGCAACTTACTCTCTAAAATAAAATCATGCCGTTGCTCTGAAGTAGAGATCAAACGCTATCAAAATAAACTCTCTGATCCATTTTTAGATCGTATAGATCTTTTTGTGGTGATGCAGGAGGTGAGTAGTGAGGATAAGGGAGATGTGACATCTAAGCAGATGCATGAGGAAGTTTTAGGGGCATTTAAAATGCAAAAGCGAAGAGGGCAGGAGAGATTAAATGGAAAGTTGTCAGAGGAGGAGATAGAGACATATTGTGTGTCAACTGTGGATGCGGGTAAGATATTGGAAGGGGCTATTGGTAAATTTGGACTTTCACACAGAAGTATCGCATCAGTAAAAAAAATAGCTAGGACCATAGCTGATCTTAATAAACATGACAAGATAGAGAAGTCAGACCTTCTAGAGGCCTTGAGTTACAGGAGAAGGAAGTAGTATCGACCTTAAAATACTTCTACCACTAATTTAGTCACAATAAAACCACCTACGACCAACCAAACAAACATGGTTGTAGCTGTGTAAATCGGTGCTAGTCCTAAACCTTTAAATTTAGCAAATACAGTTCCCATTCCAAGAGCAGTCATTGCCATTGTAAGTAAAAAAGTATCTATTTCATTGATAACATCAACGATATTTTGGGGTACAAGATGAAAAGAGTTAAAGCCTGCTACACCGATGAAGTAAACGGCAAACCAAGGGATAACAAGTTTCATTTTCTCATCTCTTTCTCCACCATCTTTTTTGGCACTCCAAGCAAGATAAAATCCAAGTATGATGAGCATAGGTGCGATCATAATCACTCTAGTCATTTTGACGATAACTGCAGCATTTGCCATCTCTTCAGGAGAACCGGGAACAGAAGCAGGGACTGCAACCACTTGTGCCACTTCATGAATAGTACCGCCAACATAGATACCAAACTCTCTTGTTGTCATATGTAAAAAACCAGTTGCATTTTCAAAAATGGTAGTATAGAGTACAGGGTAGAGAAACATAGAGATAGTTCCAAAAAGTACGACCATAGAAACTGCAATAGCCGTTTTGTACTCTTCTGCTTTAAGTACAGGTTCTGTTGCAAGTACTGCTGCAGCACCGCAGACCGCAGCTCCTGATGCAGTGAGGATAGAAGTGTCTTTTTCCATACCAAATATTTTTGTTCCTATCCATGCGCCCAATATAAGCGTGGTTGTAAGCATAATGAGTGAAACCAGAAATCCATCCAACCCTACTTCTG
Source organism: Campylobacterota bacterium (assembly GCA_034722695.1). Lineage (GTDB taxonomy): Bacteria > Campylobacterota > Campylobacteria > Campylobacterales > Sulfurovaceae > Sulfurovum. The sequence goes on along the minus strand of JAYEOF010000315.1, from coordinate 6,168 downwards.
CTATTTGCTGGAAGGTGATCCTGAAACCGTAAAATACGATAGCAAAACGTAAGATCTTCTTTCCCGAGAATGTGATACCGCCTTGCCATGCCTTTGGAGTCTGATTATGTAAAGTATTGGCATAAAAAATTCCCATTACGATACCGATGACCAAAGGAGAAAGTCCCAGTGCTTTGACGGGAGTAAGGTCAGCAATATAGGTTGCTGCGGCAGCAAAAATGGCAACAAAAAAGATTCCGCTGAGTGTCCCTTTGCGTTTAGCGGGAGAGAATGGCATAGTATTCCTTCAAAATAATTGATAATAATTGTGAAATTCTACTATAATTTTGATACAATATCAAAATAAATAAAATAAAGAATAATCATAAGTTTTATGAATAAAAGAGAAAAGATGAAATTAACCCTTAGACAAATGCAAATTTTTCTTAATGTTGTGGCATCAGGACATTTAACCAATGTAGCCAAAGATATGAACCTAAGCCAGTCTGCTATCTCCATGTCCATTAAAGAGTTGGAAAATATTTTGGGACGACCTGTATTTGACAGGATCAATAAAAAGCTTGTACTCAATGAAGTAGGACGTGCCTTCTACAAAGAGATTGACCCTATCTTTAAAAAACTCTCAGATATAGAATATGAATTTAAGAATTCAGAAAATAAAGGGATGATCCGTGTCGGAGCAAGTACTACGATCGTAGATTATTTGATGCCTTCTATCATTTGTAGCTATATGAGTGCTTATCCTGATGTAAAGATCACGCTTAAAGAAGGAAACACTAAAGAGATCACCGAGATGATACAAGCCGGAAGCATTGATGTAGGTTTTGTAGAGGGATTTATTTCTGGTTCAGATATCATAAAAGAGAAGATAGGTGTTGATGAGCTTGTTGTTGTGACAGCAGATACAAACTTGTGTAAATCATGTTACATAGATGAATTGGCTGAGAAAAGATGGGTGTTGAGAGAAGAGGGTTCCGGGACAAGAGAAGTCTTTTTGGAGTATATTAAAGAAAAAGTAGATGATTTGAATGTCTTTTTTGAATTGGGACATACAGAGTCTATCAAAAGTATTTTGATGAATCGTGAATGTTTAACCTGTATCTCTAAGATCTCAGTAGAGAATGAGATCAAAGAGGGTAAGCTGCATAAAGTAGATGTGAAAAACTTTGACTGCAAAAGAGACTTTTTAATGATATATCATAAAGACAAATATCATAGTACACTGTTTGAAAAATTTGTATTTTTCTCTAAAAAGTTAATGACGCAAATGCTTGACACCGAACAAAGAATGAACTTTAAAAGTACTAAATAAGACTTTCCAACGCACTCTCGTACTCATGGGGGTGGTTTAAATTTGTAAAAAGTGTATCATCTTCAAAAGATACAAACTGGGTGTCTGCCTCTCCAAGTAGATTATTTAGCCTATGATCCCCTTCTTTTAAATGCTTTTGTGCCAAGGGTAATATGGAGCGCCTATATACACCACAAAGTGGTTGTGTGCCACTAGTGCTTTTGGCGATGATGGCATCAAACTGCTTTCCATGGTTTAACAGTTTTTCTATCACCTCTTCATTTACAAAGGGAGCATCTACACTAAGTATAAATACTTCATCTTCTTTTAATGTTTCAAAGGCAGAAATAATACCTACCAAAGGGGAGCTCTCTTCATACAGGTCTGTAATGACTTTAGTCTCAAAATTAAACTTATCTTCCTTGGAAGAGATATAGACGTTATCAAAAAGGGCAGTGAGTTTGTTATATTGAAATTCACTTAGTGTGTTACAGTCAGCAAAAGGAAGTAGCGCTTTGTCTTTACCCATGCGAGAGCTTTTGCCTCCTGCAAAGATGATGGCTGTCACAGGGTATTTCATACTATCGCCTCTTTACGTTTTTGATGTACCCACAATACCACAAATGCCATAAAAGTGATGATAGCTTCTATCAAAAACATTTTTTCTCCATAGATCTGGCCGGAGAGTACAGCACCCACCGACCCACCTAGTCCAAATGCTATACCCAGGAAGAACTGCTGTGCAAGTTTTTTCTGGGTATAGAGTGAAAAGACATAGGTAATGGCTGCCGTATGGTAAAGGGCAAATGAGATGGCATGGAGAGACTGGGATGCAAAGGTGAGTGTCACAGAGTCTGGGAAAAGATAGAGTATCATCCAGCGAAAGGCAGTGACAAGTGTAGCAAATTGCAAGATATTCAGTAGATTCCTTTGCAGGAGAGGACCCTGAAAGTAGAGCATGACTATTTCACAAATGACACCAAAACTCCACATCCAACTTATCATCTCAAGGGAGATACCATGAGAGGTTTCATAAATGGTAAAGAAGTTATAAAAGCCTCCAAACCCTACTTGCATTAAGAAGATAGAAGTCCAAAATGCCCAATATTTTGTGAGTGAAAAACTGGCATCATCTTGTGCTGATTCATGTGAAGTGGTATCATACTTTGTTAGAAGTGCACCGAAGATCAAGGTTAAAAATGCCATAAGACTTAGGTAATAGAGTGCTTCATAAGGTGACTCAAGTACTTTTCCCAGCCACAGTGAAATACCCATAAACCCTAAAGAACCCCAAAGACGTACTTTCCCGTAATGACTCTTAGATAGAGAGGCAAGTGCGATAGTCTCTATATAGGGTAGAGAGATACCCATTGCTGCACCAAAAAGAAGATTGGCAAGAAGGTAGATCCAAAAACTCTCAACACTGCTTATAAAGAGAAGTGTACCTATAAAAGTAAAGAGCAGTGAAAGCAGATAGACTTTAGAGGTAAGTGCCAAATAGTGACGAAAAATAAAAGGAAGTAAAAAACGCATAAAAGGTGCAGCAGCATAAACGATACCGACTTCAACAGTAGAGTAGCCTAACTCAAGTAAGACTTTTGGCATAAAGATGACATATACACCGACAAGAGCAAAGTAAAAAAAATAGTATGCTCCCAAAAGAGGGGAGAGAAAAGAGGGCTTGTTACTCAGTGATTTTGTCATTTTTTATGATTTCACTTTTGTAAATAACAGCGGTACGGCTTAAAAGGTCATGCAGTGTTTTACTGTCTTTTCTAAAGAACATCATCACCCAGCCAAAGAGAGTAAAGAGAGATAAAACAGCACAAAGGTTTCTAAAGAGTATAATAAAAAGTGATGGTTTCTCTCCGGTGGAATCATCTATCAGTGTAAGGTTATAGGCACGATAACCGGGTGTTTGACCTGTTTTAAACATAAAAATGGTTTGGGCTATGACAAGTGGTACCAAGATGTAAACCCATCCCAGTGCTTTATGTTCAGCAAAGCCTTCACGTCCACCCATGATGAGATAAAAAACAACATACATGATGGGCATGACAAGCATAAATGAATCAGTAAGAAAAGCTTTAATTTTACTTCCGCTGGAAGCATAATCCCACTTGTATGCAGGAGAGTTTTCTTCTTCTATGGTGACTTTTTTCTCTTTTCCTTGCTTTACATCACGAAATCGTTTTTTTGCCATTAGAAGTTCCAGACAACCGCAGCATAAGGTCCGGAAGAATCCATGTCTAGAACAAGGCCATCATATAGATCTTCACTGTCTAGGTGGATAGATTTATAGCCTCCTTCTAGCCCCAGACCCATTGCCAGTGTATAGCGTAGACTAAGTTCGTAGTCATAGAATGTGGTCTCTTCATAGCTAATGGCATTGGCTTCCAGTTGTAGGCTGATATCGGTACTTGGAATATTGAATCTTGCTTTCCCGTAAAGCATAGGGATCCATAGGTCGAAGTTCGTAGATTCATTGATCAGTTCTGGAGAAAGAGAAGGAAGAAGGGGAAGATCAAAATTAGCAAGAGTCCTGACGGCTATATCTCCATCAAGGTACCTTAGTGTGAGACCGGCATCCACCTCAACCACATTATCTAAAAGTTCATAATAAAGTGTAAGATCATACATTTGGGTGTCAAGTGAAGTATCTATCTCTCCATTCAGATCGATGATTCCACCCCATGAGAATCCTTCAACAATGCCTTGCCCGGAATGAGATAAGCCGCTATAAGCAACTTTTACATTTGGGAACAAAGGAACAGGATGCTCAAAGTAAGCTTTAAACATAATATCATTTTCAGTGTCCCATCCCAGATCATCTTCAATATCTACTGCCGGATTGCTTAGCTCGAAAGGAAGGGTATAGGAAGCACTACCACTAGGGGAATGACTATACATTCCAAGAGAGATTTCTCCCCCTATTATGGTATCGGCATAGAGTATACTTGAAGCTAGAAGTGCGGTAAGTGTTAGTTTTTTTATCATTGTTCTTCCTTGTTTATATATTGTGAACATCTGCTACGATAACCCTTGTGTCATGGTGAAGATCGGTAGTAGCATCGCAGATACGATGACTCCGACAACTACACCGATAAAAAGCATCATAAAGGGTTCTATCATAGAGAGTAAAAGTTTGAGTTTGTCTTCATTCTCTTCGGCATAAAGATGCGAAATATTATCTAAAATATTTGCTACTTCGCTTGACTCTTCACCTAAGGCAAGAGACTGCATAAAGTTGCGCTTGAGTTTCACTCCTTTTGTGAGTTGCAGGGCATTGGAGAGTTTATTTCCTTCAAGGACTTTCGTAGAGGCTTTTTCAAAAAGATCTATGAGTTTATAGTTGGCAAACGATGCAGTAGAGAGTTTAACTGCCTGTGCATAAGCAACACCACTCCCAAGCATCAACGAGAGGATATAGGAAAATCTTCCCAGTTCATGATTTTGAATAAGTGTTCCCAGAACCGGTACTTTCAGTAACCAGCTATCTATGAGTATATGAAATGAATCTACTTTTGCATAAGCCAGTTTGAAGAGCACGATAAAAAGGAAGATACCTACTATCAGATGTATATAATAGGCAGTTAAAAAATCACTTATACTCAGTACAAACTGTGTAATAGGAGGAAGTTCTTGGTCTGTATCTTCAAAAATTTCAGTAATTTTTGGGACTACAAAAGCGATGAGAAAAGAGGTCATCGCTATGGCAACGGTAAAGATGATAGTAGGGTAGACCATGGCACCTTTGACCTGCTTTTTTACTTTATTCTGTGCAGAGAAGAAGTTCCCCATATTGGTAAGTACTTCTACCATCTTGCCGCTTTGTCCTGCGATGTTTAGACTCTGTATAAAAAACTCCGGCATGGCATAGACTTTTTGTGTATTGAGGGCAACGTAAAGAGATTTTCCCTCGTCTATCATGGTTTTGATGGAGTTGAGAAAAGAGACATACTTTTTTTCACCTTCATGTTGATTTTCTAGTAATTTTATAGCAGTTAGTATGGTCATACCGGAGTTGAGATAAGAGGAGAGTTCTTTTGAAAAAGTAGCCAGTAGCTCACCCGGCATTTGCCGTTTAGAGAAGGCTTCTAGAGAAAATTCTTTTGTAGGAGCAAGAGATTCATAGTAAATGTTTTGGTTACGAAGTTTTTGTCCGGCCTCTTCTGCATTGGCTGCGGTAACAGTACCCTTAACCTTTTTCCCTGTTTTGTCAAAACCTTTGTACTTGAAAAGCATCCTCTTTTATATCCTTGATCTATATAGTAATTGATAGTATTATAACTTTTTTAGCTGTATCTTGCCGATAATGTACTTTGTGGAAGGTGAGGGAGGCAGAGGGAACTTTTATTGGTCGCATGATCTTTTGGGGAACAGCTTATTACTGTTGGGACTGGGACTTTTTATTAGATGTATCAAAACTTCCAAAAGAACGGTTAAAAATTACTGATCTTAAAACGGAAATAAGAAGAGGAATATTTATCTTTAATTTTAATTTCATCTACAATAGCAGTTGGTCCGTATCCTTCATCAGGTAAGAGATTGAGAGGTTCCGGGATAAAGAAGTCTCTACTATTCTTTTTTAGAAGTTCTCTGCTTTTTGACTCGTTGACTTTAAAATGTTTGCGCAGTACTTCATAGGCTTCCTTTTTGTCTTTGTGGTATCTGACAACATCATCTGTCAAGAAAAGTGAGTCCTGTAAAGAGAGCTTGTTCCTCTCGGAGATATAAACGACCTGAGCATGATTTTCACTGTGTAATTTAAGTACATAAATGATGGAGACAGAGATAATAATGACGGAGATGATAATTTCAATAATAGTAAATGCAGGACGTAATGTGACCATAGAATATAAAGTGTTTGCAGAAGG
>JAYEOF010000314.1:0-3117 GCA_034722695.1 Campylobacterota bacterium | reverse complement strand
TCCCCAATAGTGCCGGTATTGCACTTGCCAGTACCGATGTGCTTTGCTTAGTATTGCCTCCGAGCATATTGCCAATATATCCTGTTACCTGTTCTGTCAATTGATCTTTTACCAAATCTACTAAATTGAAACTCATTATTACATCCTTTTCTATTTAAATATATTAGCCCATTATCATACAAGACAAGGCAAAGCTATCAAATAAATCCCAACTTCGCATTCATTATAACATAAATCATTCTAAAAAATAGATACAAAAAACATTGAATTTGTAGATTACACCAACATGGTATCTTTGTTGATATGCTGCTGTCTCGTCTTAAACGCTTTAATGTAGTCCCACGTATCATATAAATAGACAATGGCAGTAAGTTTGTGAATACACGCAATACCATGGATGAAACTATTATTAAAGAAGTGATACATCGTAACTGTATTACAAAGCATATCACCATTCCTCCTGGTAAAAAAACTTGGCAGAGTGAAGTTGAAACTTCTCATCCGATCATAGTGAAAAAGTTTTATGGAGTTGAATATGGAATCACATAGCGGTCGAAGCTCTTCTTTGCACTGAAAATATCAAAACTTCTTTTGCCATCTCTTATCTCCATTGCTGCTCTGATATTCTTATGTCCAAAAAAGACTATACCATTGTGGAGTATGGGAGGAGATAAAGGGAAGATAAAGATAAAGGGGACAGGCTACTTTTAAAGATAAAGGACATAAAGGGGACAGGCTACTTTTAAGGCTAAATCTTTAACGCTAGGGATGCCAGGTGGCACCCCTTAATATACTTTTCCTCTACAGAGTGTGTCTACTCATTTTTTCAAAACCTTATAATCTAACATATTTTATAACATTTATCGCTGTAGCGACGTTTAGAGACCATTATTATGTACCTTCATATAGAAAACCTTATAAAATGTGCTATACGAGGAGGTTTTATAAGGAAAAAACAATTATGTCGTTATACTTCAAAGCATAAACCAAGCCCTACTTACCCTTCTATTTGTCCTTACGTGTATTGCTATCCTTTTCAAGAAAAAGATATAACATAGATAAAATCTCCATACCCTACTCTCCAAAATTCTCATTTAATATCTTCACAAAATTCCGTCTTCTTTTGAACTCGGTTTTAAGTTCGTATACCATTGTGTTAAAGTATTCTTTGTCTATAATCACTTGCAGTTCTTTTAAATAGGAGGCTATCCTCGCATAGTAATCATTACCGGTAAAGGGCAACTCTTTGTTGATCTGTGCTTTAAAAAAATCTACTGCTTCATCTCTGTATTGATGTTTATATTTTTGAAAAAATGACAACTTGTTGTTTTCCAAGCTTTTCAACATACCATGCATTTCATCTACCCTCTTGTCAGTCTCAAGGTAGTTATAGTACCAATGAGGTTTTATCTTTTTAAGATGACTCTCCAGTTCTTCTATGGTATCACATTTTTTTATCTGTTTTACAATGAAAGCATATGCCGTAAACTCATGACACTCAATAGCCTGTTTTACAAATGCCTGAAGTCTCTCCTGTGTTACTTTTGTAAGTCTTAAAAGTAGATTGACATACTCTATTTTAAACTCATCTTTAAGCAGTGTTTCAACATAGGAGACAGCTTTCTCTTTTTGATCATTCTCCTCATAGAGTGCCACGATCTCTAAAGCGACCTCCCTTGCAGGTAACAGGTGTAGATATGCTATCTTCTGCTCAAATGTAAGTAGATCTTTAATGTATCCGTAAAACGAGATACTCTTTATCAGATCAATACCATCCACAAGCAGGCTCTTTTGTTTGATTTCTATTCTATTATAGGAGAAATACATATAACTGGAGTCCTCACACAAAAATGCAAAATCCAATAAGACTTCAGCTTGAGATTGAGGGTCATCTACGCTGTTGATCATATCTATAATCTTTTCAGAAAATAACTCAAAATCAAAAAACTCATCTGCTCCATGATAGTAATCATCACAATAGAGATATCCATCATCATTTTTCTGTTCAATGTCACGGACAAAATCAAATACTATCTCAAATACTTGCTCGGTGGCATAGTTGATATGCACCCCAAGGCACTCCAAATGTTTCAATGCCACATCCAGAAAATCACTCGGGCTGTAGAGCAATTCATCATCATGAAGAGTAAATTGTATGGCGTTTTCAATTTGTTTCAAATGCACTTCAACATCATCATCCGAAGCACCCATCATGGCAACTTCTGTTCTATAGATTTTTGAGGCAAATCTATCTACCAATTTTACAAGTTTCTCCTTGGAAAGCGTATTGAGATAATCCAAAAATACTTCCGGATCACTGATTGAGTTCTCTTTTGAAGTATCCGGAGCCATTTTTGCTTGGATAACAGTTGCGATAATATGCTTACAGGCATCATCATAAGGACAGGTACAACTCCCCAGTATCTCCTTCTCATCCATGTATATCTGCACATGATAACTATTTTTATAACTTCCTTCCACCTTGGCAACGACTCTTTCGTCTGTCTGCTCGACGATCTCTACAGAATCACCTCTATAATAATCCAACCCTCTTTGATAGATACGATGCTCTGCCATCGCCTCTATATCTTCCATATCTAAATTCTCAATGGATTTACTCAAAGAGTTAGCACCATAAACAGTGCCTAAAAAGTATTCATTTTCCATTGCTTGCCTTGTTATAAAATATTGTTTGTATACTCCATCCCCCTAAGTAATAGACAGTTTAAAGCTGTACTAAACTAAGTCCTACTTTTCCTTTCTCCTCATCTATGGAGACAACTTCTATCTGAGGCAAAAATTGATTAATAGACAACACTTCAAGAGGATGAGTGATACGTTTATTACTCATCTTTGAAATGTGGATCATGCCGTCATTTTTCAAACCTATATCTACAAATGCACCAAAATCAGCGATGTTTCGCACTACACCTGAGACAACAGATCCTTCATGCAGCATTTTGATATCTGTCACACCCTCTTTAAAAGGAATAGGCGGTAACGCTTCTCTGGGATCAAAACCGGGTTTTAAAAGCTCTTTGATGATATCTCTTAAAGTTTCTTCTCCTACTCTTAATGCTTCTGCCATCGTCCTGACATCTATTTTTTCTAACTCCA
>JAYEOF010000313.1:0-3120 GCA_034722695.1 Campylobacterota bacterium | reverse complement strand
CTTTCGAGATGATATCTATGGGTATGATAAAATGCAGTTAGCTACATCTAATAAATAAAAGTAAATAAATGAAAATAAATGTAATCATCATCGATAAAAAGGGTAAAGATCAACTTTACGCCCCACTGATAGAACACTATAAAAAGATAGCCAAACCTTTTGCAAAAGTTGAGGTCATAGAACTGTTTGATAAAGAGATCGCCAAGGCTCATGATATCTCACCTGAAGCAGCTCAGAGATCATATACCAAAGCATTGGAAAAATATTTGAGTTCGGGTGTAAATATCGCGTTAGATCCTTCGTCAAAAGAGGTAGATAGTTTTGATTTTGCAAAATTGCTTAAGGATAGCGTAACTGTAAACTTCTACATTGGCGGTGCATACGGCTTTGAGAGGGTTTTTTTAGGTAAATGTAATAATGCCATATCATTTGGTAAAATAACGCTTTCACATAAACTTGTGAAAGTTGTATTGTTAGAACAAATCTTTCGGGGATTGACTATCAATAACAATCATCCATATCATAAATAGGGAAATATTGATGTTATCAAAAGAAGAGCTAGAAGAATTTCAAAATAAGTTATTGGACAGAAGAGTCCAGATAGAAAAAAACCTTACGGGTACAACACTTGAATTAGAGGGAATGAGAGATCTTGAACTCAATGATGAGGGTGATCATGCGGCTACATCTGCAAAAACTATCATTGATAGTGCCATTTTAGTGCAACAGCGTAAAGAATTAAACGAAATTGAACTTGCTTTAGATAAAATAAAAGAAGGAACTTACGGTATTTGTGAAATGTGTGAGGAGCCTATAGGCAAACCACGTTTAGAAGTGAAAAACTTTGCACGTTTTTGTATTACTTGCCGGGAGATCAACGAAAAAGAACAAAAGTAAGGGGTAGAATATGAGACTTGGTTTATATATATTTGCGGCACTCACACTCGGAGCTATTATTGGTGCGTTAACGTATACAATTAATCCGAACAATTATCTTGTGGAAGTATTGGGGATCAATTTTAATTTCCCTGTAGCTGTTTGGATAGTTTTACCTATGTTTATTTTGCTTACATTTACTATTTTTCATATGCTTTTTTATAGTTTGAAAAGTTATTTTAAACTTAAAAAGTGGCAAAAAGATGCATCAACACTTGATGATGCACTTTATTGGTCATTGTTGAATGAACCAAAAGAACAAAAATATGGAATGGAAGAGGTCAAGAGTTCAGCAGTACTGTTAGGACAATCCTCTTTAACGATCTTAGATAGTGTTGAGGGACTTAATCCTAGACTCTCTAAAGTTGTAAATATCATTAACAAAATTAAAAATGGTGAGTATGTTGATCTAAAAGAGCATAAGATGGCCAGAGTATTTAATGAAGGTAACCCTCATTTGATACAAAACAGACTGAACCGTTTAGAATCTGACAGTGAATTTGTTGAAGAGGTGATGAAGTCTTCAACACAATATTCTAAGTTGGTACAAGCACAGGCATTAGAGATCTTTGCACGTAAAGAAACCTTTTATAAAGCACGTAAGTATGCGAAAGTTTTTGATGTTGAAAATTTTAAAGTGATGTTGTCTAGAGCTAACTTTGAAGAAGATATGGGACTAAGCAGTGAAATTCTAAATGATTTTATGACTGGTTTAAAACTATCATGTACAGATTTTGTTGAAATAGCAAATGTAACCAAGAAACAATTTACACCAGATGAGAATTTAAAGCTCTTCAAGCGTTATCAAGCTGAGAATCCTAAAGCACAAAATGCCTATCTTTATCTTCTGTTTGAATATGAACTTTTAGATGGAGTTGGTGCTTATCTGGATGAACAGGATGGGAATGACTTTATCAAGTTCAGAGCACTCTATGAGCTTAGAAAAGAGAATAAAAAATTCAAACTTGAAGATCTTGTTGAGATAGATACTATTTGTAAATAAAACCAGGTTCTAAATGGCTACACTTGATTTTTCCAAACCTCTCTACGCTTTAGCCCCTCTTGCGGGCTTTACAGACCTCCCTTTTCGTGCTGTTGTTAAGAAATTTGGTGTTGATCTCACTGTAAGTGAAATGATAAGCTCTAATGCTTTGGCGCACAACTCTAAAAAAACATATCGTATGCTGGAAAAAAGTCCCATTGAAGATCCATATTCTATACAAATCGCAGGTTCAGACTTAGATGTGATTAAACGTGCTGTGGAAATCATCAATGAAAGAGATGATGTGACCATTATAGATTTAAATTGTGGATGTCCCGCCCCTAAAGTAGTTAATAACCTTCAAGGCTCTTCTTTACTCACAGACTTACCTCAAATGGCAAAAGTAATAGAGACCATTAAAAAATATTCCAATAAAGAATACACATCCGTGAAGTTTCGTCTAGGGTTTAATGAAAAAAATCATGAAGAGATCGCACGTATCTGTGAAGGGTCTGGGGCAGATTTTATTGCTGTACATGGTAGAACCAGAGCAGGCAGATACAAGGCCCCTGTGGATTATGATGCGATTGCACAAATTAAGCAAACAGTGAGTATTCCGGTACTTGCCAATGGCGATATAGATAGTTCTGAAAAAGCAAAGTGGGTACTGGAACATACAGGTGCAGATGGTGTGATGATAGGACGTGCAGCAGTGGGCAAGCCTTGGATATTCAAACAGATAAAAGAGGGTATGGCAGAGCCAACTTCTGAACTTATCAAAGAAGTAGTGTTAGAACACTTTGATCAAATGATAGAACATTATGATAAGTACGGCGCTATAGTTTTTAGAAAGAATTTACACTCCTATTCCAAAGCAGGGTATCAAGGTGCCTCTGCATTTCGGAACCTTGTAAACAATATTGAAGATCCTGTAGAGATGAGAAGGGTCATTGATGAGTTCTTTTCTCAGTCTTTTATAGGTTAAAGAGAAACATGAAAAATACTTTTTATGTTTTAACCGTATTTTTCTTTTTGACTGCTTGTTCTGCAAAAGAAGATCATGTAATAGCGAATATCCCGGAAGCTTCAGGTATATGTTATTCCAAGTACAGTGATACCCTTTTTGTTGCCAATGATGAGGGCAAGGTCTATGAGCTTTCTCGTGAAGGGAAGATACTTCGTAAAAAAAGACTGGGTGACTA
>JAYEOF010000312.1:0-12990 GCA_034722695.1 Campylobacterota bacterium | reverse complement strand
TTTACGATTGGGAGTAATGAATACGTAGCTAGTGCTGGTGCTTCATCGATTTTTGACCATATGATCTTTGGTAATTGTGACATGTTTGTTCCTTAAATTAGATTGATTAGTGGTTAAAGTGTAGCACTTTTTAGTAGTTAGGCTATTTAAACTATTGGTAACCAAAAAGTTATCTTTATTATTTGTTTCTATACTACACAGTTGACACCTCTTATCTTTCCATAAAAAACTTCTTTTAGGTAATAGTGCGGTAATAGAATTGTATTACAATCTGTTTGTTCGAGTATCAAACTCAACTCACTTGTCTCTGTCCCCAAACTCCAAAGGACAGAGACTCTCTTATTTATATACTCTCTTGATATCTTTTTCTATCTCATCGGGTGCAGATGCGATCTTCATAAAATCAGACATACTTAAAAGAGGAAGAGAAAGTGCCAAATAATATTTAGGATCCAAGATCACTGCTTTACCCTCTTTGATCATAGCTTCATACGGCAGTATATTGGCATTACGCTCTGCTTCGATCGTTTGGAGGAACTTGTTGGTTCTGCTTCTCAGTTTATGCCCTACGATAGTTGCTCCATTAGGAAGTGTCAGCGTGTACGCAACGTATTTGGCATTTTTTTCACCTGAAAGCTTCCCTAAAAGGTTCTCACCTTCAGCTACTCTGATCGTATCATTAAGAAATGGCATACCAAACATAAAGTGATACCCTGCAAGATCATCAAGTTCATATTTCTCCTCTACTTCGTACATATCACCCAAAGCTGCCTGCAGTGATTTAAGTGTTGCAGAAAATTGACCATACTTATACTTCTTTTGGAGATAGGCAGCCCCAAAGTAAGAAGGATTCTGTACACGTACTTCATTTTCCCCATTCACCAATACTTGAAGCGTGGCCAAAAGGGTATTGGTTTTTTGTAATTCATCATTGGTAATGGTGATCACTGTTTTAGCAGTAAAAACCTGTGTAGTAGCAAGTACAGTAAAGCCATTGGTTTTCAGCTTCTCTTTAAGCCCGTCAACACTTTGTGGATTTGCTACATAATAGGTTGAAAGATCTTTAGGTACTTCTCCTCCAATCACTAATTTTGCACCTGTAAACACTTTCTTAGGGAGTTTGACTGTTTTTGTTTCTACTGGTTCAACTACTGTTGGTACTGCTATTGGATTGTTCATTTTATACATTGCAAGTTCAGTATCCAACTCTTTGATTTTTGCTTTAAGTCCTGCTATTTCTGATACTGAAGTATCTCTACTCTTAGCTGTTATTTGATCAGCTGGTTCAAATCCCAACTCTTTAAATATCTCAATCACTTCGGCATCTATCGTACGCATATAATCTATACGTGCCTGATCTTTCATATTGATCGTATTGATCCAGTTGTCTACTGTTGTATACCCTACATGAAGCTCATTTGAACCTTTTGGAATATAAAAGTAAATAGAACAAGAGGCAAATATACCTGCCTCCGGAATACCATGATTGAAGAGTGAATTTGAAAATTCAAAATGACAGAGTGAAGAGACCCAATAAGCATCATATTTGTCAAATTCCAGATCCATATTGCTGTATTCAAATTTAAAGTCAATAAATCCCGTGATCGTAAAATCATGTTTTGAGAAAAGGCTATCATGCTTCATTATAAAATCTTCAATAAACTCTTCCATATCATCAGGTGTTTCAAATTTCTTTACCATTTTGAGTTTAGTGATCGCCGGAAGTGCTTTGGTACGTTCAAATTTTCTAATCTTAGTCGGTTGCATCTCTTTAATAACAAATGCATCAAAGGTATCTACCATCTCTTTAAATGCTTCTTGTGATTCAGTATCTTCTTCTCCAATGATCTCCAACATGGTATCAGCATCAAGATGTCCATACCAAGTATTATTGTCATTTTCTATATCCAAAGTTTTATAGACCAGGAAATTAAATGGTGCATAGGCACCAAAATCTGGATTTTGAAGTAAAAGAGGTCTTAATTTTCTTTTATTTACAAGGGTAAAGAAACTTATAAGCTCTATATTTTTTTCTTTGTATTTGTTAAAGTAGAGTTCTTGAATATTTTTATTTGCAGCAACAGTTGAGTAGCCAATGCTATCGATCTTCTTAATGAAATCATTGATCTCTATCTCTTTATTTCCCTCTGAGCCTTGCATTTGGGCTGTAAGTTTAGTCTCGGCTATGTTTGAGAGTACATCAGCATGAATAAACCCTACAGTGATCATAAACATAAGTATTATATTGCCAAGTCTCAATTACCATCCTTTTGCTATTAGAAATACTAATTATAGTTTATCAAATAAAAATTAATTAAAAAACATTATTTGCATAAACTGAATAGATTTATTTCATTTTACAAGGAGGTCAAACGATTTTACCCATACAGATAGATTTTACATGGGCGAGACTAATCTGGTCCCATTTACTTTAGATCTATTTAGCTGGAAATTTGATAAATTTTGTCGGGTAACTTGATTTTATTTTATCTTTTTCAGGGTTCATCTCATTTTCATCAGATGGTTCCAATACTTCTCCAAGCTCTACCTTGGTCACTATTCTGGTAACCTCGACTACAGAAATATTTTTAACTGCAGGTGGTACAGATACTTCATCCACAGGTTTCTGTTCTGGTTGCATTTTACTTAGCTCTACTTTACCTGTTTCTTCAATAACAACCTTTGCCGCTTTTGCTTTGGCGACTTCCACAGAAGAGACAGCCTTTGCTATACTCTCTACTGCCTGCATTTTTGCTGTTTCAACCTCAGCTATAGTGCCTTTTTCAGCCTTAACTTTTTCTACTTCAGCTACAGCGTTTACAATGCTCTCTTTAGCATCTGTTTTAGCTTTCTCAACCAATGCAGTCGATTTCTCGATCTTTCTAACGGCTTGGGATTCAACTGCTTTTGTTTGGATCGTCTCTTCAGTTCTCTGCTCTCCTTCTCTCATGGCACGTACAGCTTCTACATCTCTTACTGTCTCTCTAAGTTCATTTACAGCATCTTGACGTGCCTGTTCAACAGCATCAATTGATTTAAGTATCTCTCCTTGAACTGTATCACGTGTATCCTCAGCAACTAACCCAGAGAAAGTAAAAATCAACACAGATATAATCATCATAAATTTATTCATAAATAACCCTTTTTTTTAATCATTTTAAATTATTATAATATAATTTATCTACTAGTTTAATTAATTATGCTCTCCAGAGCACCTTAATATAACATTTTTAACACATCTCTTGTGATACTTTTGACCTTTTCTATCTTTATGATAAGCCTAAGCGGGGGGGGTAGTTAATTAGCTCCTCTACTTAATAATATATTCCGCAGGAAAACCTATTGCTATAGGAGTATGGAGCTTTACATACATTTCACCATCTTCAACGCTGCATAACTCATAAGGTACATAAAGAAATCTTGCTGATATTTTTTTCTCTATCTGACTCTTCTCTTCTAAATGTAAACGTATTCCATTTGGAATGTCTCCTCTAACATTTTCAGGTATTTCTATATCGACAGCCAGAACCATAACATCTACATCACCCATTTTTATTGATTCTTTCAAAATCTCTTCCAATAAAGCATAGCTCTGGGTAGAGTCCTTAATTTCATTCTCAAAAACTTCAATTTCACCTGTATCATTCATAAACATTAAAAAAGGTTGAAAATATTTTGTTTTTTCAAGTGACTCCTGTGCCTTATGCACTGCTTCTTCTAAAACTTTAAAAGCTTTTTCATCATCATGACTGTTTGACATATTTACCCTTCAACACTCAAACTCTCTTCCATATAAACCCCTAGTTCCTTAGCCTCTTCCAAGATCATTTCACTCACCTTCATCTTACTCTCAATGATCACATCAGCGAGTTTAGACTTGATATGCAGCTCCAACGGACGATTGCCTGGGTAGCGTTCTACCAGGCACATGAGATCTTCTACAGTTTTTGCATCTGGCATGAGGTTGAGTGCAAGTATGAGTGGTGGTTGTACGGGTTCTTCTACGTGCTTAACTTCTTTTTCTACTTTTACTTTGGTTTTTTTCGCATCTTTCATACTTGAAATCTTCAAGATGTTCATACGTGTAAAGTCACCGTCTTTTGTAATTTTGACCTTAAAAGCTATAGGCTTGGTCATATCAAAATCTTCTTCTAACTCTTTGAGACGATTTTCAAAGAGCATTAACTCGATGTTTCCATGCAAGTCCATGATATTGGCTATACCAAACTTATTCCCCTTTTTAGAGATCTTCTCTGTGATGCCTTCTATCTTACCTATGAACATTGCTTGTGAACCATCAGCCAAGTCTTCTATCTCAGAACTTAGTGTATATTCTATGCCATCAAGTGTTTCACGGTATTTATCCAATGGGTGTCCTGAGACATAAAAGCCTAGAGACTCTTTTTCCATCTCGAGTATCTCCATAGGTTCAAACTCATCCATATGTGTAAGTGTTAGCGTAACAGACGTCATCTCTTCACCTTCACCAAAGAGAGAGCCTACTGCCATTTTTTTTGCTTCACCTGCTTTTTTAGCAGTGTCAATGATCTCTTCAAGCTGTGAGAGCATAGCTTTACGACTGTATCCAAAGCTATCAAAGGCTCCTGCTTTAACAAGTGTTTCGATCACTCTTTTATTGACTTTACTTGAATCTATACGAGAAACAAAATCAGAAAGGTCTTTAAACTCAGCATCAGCTCTGGCTTCAAGCATGGTATTGATCGCGATGTCTCCTGCACCTTTTAGCGCTCCCATACCGAACATAACGACCTCATCACCATCAATGTTACGTGCTTCGAACACTAACCCAGACTTATTAATATCAGGTGGAAGAAGTTTCATACCCATGTGTTTTACTTCATCTACATATTTGACTACTTTATCTGTGTTGTTTTTTTCTAACGTCAAGATAGCTGCCATGAACTCTGTAGGATAGTAATGCTTCAAATAAGAGGTATAGAAAGTGATCATCGCATAGGCCGCAGAGTGTGATTTATTAAAACCATATCCTGCAAACTTCACAATAAGATCGAAGAGGTCAAAGGCTTTTTGTCTGTCAAAACCTTTTTTTACCGCACCATCGGCAAATTCACCTTGAAGTTTATCCATCTCTTCTTTGATCTTCTTACCCATTGCCCTACGCACCAAGTCCGCACCACCAAGGCTAAATCCACCGATGGTCTGCACGATCTGCATAACCTGTTCCTGATAAACGATGACTCCATAGGTAGGTTTCAAAATAGGCTCAAGTTCAGGAAATGCATAGGTAATTTCCGCACGACCATGTTTACGCTCGACAAAGTCATCAAGCATCCCAGACTCCATCGGTCCGGGACGGTAGAGTGCAAGCATCGCAATAACATCTTCAAAACCGTTTGGTTTCAGTTTCTTTGCCAAGTCCTGCATGCCGGCAGACTCTATCTGGAAAAGTCCAAGTGTTTCACCCGTGCCGATATAGTCATAGACTTCTTTGTCTTCAATATTCTCTTCAACAAAGTTGATACGTTTCCCGTGTCTTCTTTCCACCAGTTGCAGTGCCTCTTCGATAACAGTCAGTGTTTTGAGTCCAAGAAAGTCAAACTTGATAAGATCCACATCTTCTACATATTTACCAGAGTATTGTGTTGCCAATGTATCAAGGCCGGTTGGTTTAAAGAGTGGCGTTTTTTGCCAAAGCGGTTCATTTGAGATCACAACACCTGCAGCATGTGTCCCTGCATTTCTATTGAGACCTTCGAGTGCCAGAGCATACTCCCAGGTACGTTTTGCCTGTGGATCACTCGCAAGCAGTTCTTTGATCTTTGGTTCTTTCTCAAATGAACCTTTCAGATCTATGCCCAGTTCATCCGGAATCAGTTTTGCCATTGCATCTGCTTTAGAGTAAGGCATATCAAGGACACGTGCCACATCACGGATGACCCCTTTTGCCAAAAGCTTACCAAAAGTAATGATCTGCGCCACGTTCACACGCCCATACTTCTCTACCACATAGTCAAGTATCTCTTGTCTTCTAGCCTGACAAAAATCCATATCGATATCCGGCATGGAGATACGTTCCGGGTTTAAGAAACGCTCAAAGAGAAGTCCGTAAGGCATCGGGTCAATGTCAGTGATTCCCAAAGAATACGCCACAAGTGACCCAGCCGCAGAACCACGTCCCGGTCCAACAGGTATACCCAACTCTTTAGCTGCATCCACAAAGTCCCAAACAATGAGCATATACCCCGGGAATTTCATATCATTGATGATATCCATCTCTACTTTGAGTCTATCTCTATACTCTTCATGTTTCTCTTCAGGGACGATCTTAAGACGTTCTTCAAGCCCTCTTTTTGACTCCTTTACAAAAAGCACAATGTCATTTTCAAGTGAGTACTCTACATCGGGGTGAGGCATCTCTATATTTGACTCAGCCGCTCTCTCTCTGGCAAATTTAAAGTTAGGAGGTGTCGGGTCACCCAGTTTTATCTCTAAGTTACATTTGTCCGCTATCTCCTGTGTATTTTCCAATGCTTCAGGGATATCTGCAAAAAGTTCTGCCATCTGCGCAGGAGACTTCACATAAAATTCATGCACTGAGTGACGAAGACGGTTTGGATCATCATAAAGTTTGTTCATTGCGATACACATGAACGCCTCATGCGCATCTGCATCTTTTTGTATCGTGTAGTGTGTATCATTGGTTGCGATGATCTTGATACCTGTCTCTTGTGAAAGTTGGATGATCTGTTTATCTATACGGTGTTGGTCACCAATACCATGACGCATCAGTTCAAGATAAAAGTCATCACCAAAAACATCTTTATATTTGAGTGCAACTCGTTTTGCTTCTTCATACCCTTTGGCACCAAACTTCAGGTTTCGCTCTGAAAGATTCAAGTTCCAGTTCACTTCTCCCTGCAGACAGGCAGAAGAACAGATAATACCTTCAGAATTATCTTTAAGCAAGTCCCAGTTGATACGAGGATAGTAGTAAAATCCATTGATATAGGCTTGTGAAGAAAGATACATTAAGTTTTTATATCCTACCTCATTTTTAGCATACAGACAGAGGTGAAAACGCTGACGTACAGATTTGTCACCCAACTCTTCCTGGTTATGCACATACGCTTCCATGCCAATGATAGGTTTAATACCCTCTTTTTTCATCGTATTGTAGAAGTCTATCGTACCAAACATATTTCCATGATCAGTCATAGCCACAGAAGTCATACCCTGCTCTTTTACCTTCTTAGCCAGTGCTTTGATCTTGTTCGCACCATCAAGAAGTGAGTACTCTGTATGGAGATGTAAGTGTGTAAATTGCGGGGTATTTTTTGGTTCTTCTGACATGGTTAACCTTTACGTATATTAGAAGTTAATATAGCAAAGGTTAGGTAAAAATTGATTGAAAAATAAGGAAGAAAAAAAGATTAACAATAATCCAAAAGCATCCCATCCTTCACCATTTGCATACTCTCTTCACCCACAAGTTTTTTTACGATAGCCAAACCGAAACATACTGCTGTTCCAGGACCTTGTGAAGTAAGTACATTACCATCTTCTACCACTTTGAGGTCATCTCTGTAACCTGGATGGTCTATCTCATCTTTTGCCCCGGGATAACAAGTATAATCATTACCCAATACTCCTGCTTTTTTGAGTACAAATGGAGCGGCACACATCGCACCTATGATTTTTTTAGCTTTAAACTCTTGAACAAGTTCTATCACTCTGGCATGTTCAGCCAAAGCATAGGTGCCATCCCATCCACCGGGAAGTACCATCATCTCGAAGTCATCAGAGATAACATTTTTAATAGCTGTATCTGCCTTAACACCAATACCATTGGCTCCTATAACTACTTTTCCATGCCCTAGTGCCTCATTAATATAAGCCACACGCACCTCAATACCTCCACGACGCATGACATCTATAAGCGCCACTGCTTCCAATTCCTCAAATCCTTCTGCCAAAGGTAATAATACACTCGCCATCATTTTCTCCTATTTAATATATGTGTTACTATACGATGCCCATGATTAAGTGCAATAGCGATACTTCCACCACTGTTAAACACAATATCTCCGGCAACAAAAAGCCCTTCTACTTCACTCTCATAATTTTCATCAAAGATAGGCTCACCTGTTTCATCCAAAGTAATACTACAACACTTCAGAAAGTCTTTAGGTGTTGTCCCCCCAATAGCATAAATAATCCTGTCAAACAGTTTGGCACCATCAGTAAAATTAACTTTCACTTGACCATGTTCACTCTCCAGACTCTCAATATCTGTTCCCAATGTTAAGGTAACAGCTCCAGCATCTTCATACTTCGCGATCATCTCCAGGTTGGTAGGGTTTGGTCTGGCAAGCAACTCTTTTCTATAATTCAACATTACTTTATTACTCTCACTTAACTCACAAGCATACTCAACAGCAGTGTCTCCTCCACCCACAACAAGGATCCTTTCACCATTACTGCATTTGTCCAAATTAAAATTGATCTGTGTTCTAAGTGATGGAGGTATTTTATAAGAAGGCTTATTGGGTTTGCCCATACGACCGATGCAGACTATGACATTTCTAGCCTTTTCTGCACAACAAGCCGATGTAACATGAAAAATATCACCCTCTTTTTTTACACTCTCCACTGCACAATTAAACCGTGCATCAATAAGCTCATCATCTAAAAGTTTGTCAAAATAATCCAAAGTACTCTCTTTGGTACCATCAACAAACTCAACATTACCTTCCAACTCTACAGCCTGCCCCTGCCAATCTTTATCAACACGTTTTTGATCTTTATAAAATTTTCTGATCGTGTGTGAATGGTTATCTGTTTTTTCGATCATCAGTACTTTTTTAAGACCCAGTTCTTTTGCCTCGACCACGGAACCTATACCTCCTGGACCACCACCGATGATGATCAAATCATATATATTTTCCAAATTGACTCCTTGTATAATATCTATAAATCATTAAATAGCAGTGTAGCACTTTTTGCTAACAATAAATTAATCATCACCCTTTATTGTTACTTTTGCATACATCCCGGGAAAAACATTGGAGTCACCTTTATCAAATGAAATACGCAGTTTGATCTTGTGTGTCATAGGATTTGCATCAGGGATGACAGCATGTATCAACCCAACCGTTTTATAGTCAATAGAAGGAATTTCAACTAAAACTTTTTGCCCCTCTCTTACTTTACCTATAATACCTTCTGAGACGGAGACATCAATCTCTAAATTCTCTGTATCGACAAGCATAATAGTTAGCATACCTGGCATGACCATATCACCCACTTTGATATTTTTCTGCACTACAACACCGGCTGAAGGTGCTTTCATCTTTAAGTAGTTAAAGATCGTTGCCATCTGCTTTGCCTTAATAGAAGCCTGTTCAACCATCACTTGTGCAGAGTCCAGCATACCGCTTATATTTTCAGCCTGTGCCTCCATGTCATCATAATCCATCATAGGCATATCACTCTTATTTTTCAATCGATCTTTTCTTCTATTGATATTTGCCAATCTCTTACGCCAAAACTCCACGACGATCTTGGACTGCTCCAACATCAGGTCAGCCTGCGACTTCATGATGTCAAATTCTGCAGACTCCATCTCATAGAGATCATCTTCACGTTCTACTTTGTCACCAAGTTTTACAAATACTTTTTTTATATATCCCATATAACGGCTGCCGATCATTTTCTGACCATCAGAAATAACCGTACCCGTAAGTCTGATATCACTCGCTTCTAATGATAGAATGAGTAAAAAAGTTACAGTTAATAATATTTTCATCTTCTGCCTGTTACCATTTTCTTAGACGAACATGACACTGCATGCATCGACTAGAAATTTTACTATAAGCTTGAAGCGCCTGCACGGCGTCACCATCCGTAAAACGTTCCTCGATATCTTCTGCTTTTCTTATGATCTTTTTTTGTATCTTGTTAGTCATCTTCAAATCATTCTGTAGCCATTTTTCATAAATATCTTTATTGTTCACCTCTTCATCTGTAGGGCGGATCTTCACGATAGTCTCTTTAAGGTCTTTTACTCCTGCTTTAACGATATCTGCATTATTATAAAAAAAGCCTGACTGTATATCCTGCATCGCCTGTGCCATCTTTTGCATATCAAGTATTCTGTCTCCTTGGCTATATCCTTCAGCCGAAGCTAATGTAGTTGCCAATGTAGCTGTTATCGTTAGTTTGAGTAGTAACTTTTTCATTTGATATCCCTTTATCTATAAAATATTTTAATATCAACATTGTAACCAATTATCTTTAATAACTCAGTTACATTGATAATCATCATGAAGTTTAATTACTTTTTTTTATATCGTTTAAGTTTTAATTCAAATATATGTTGCTAAGATGGTGTTATCTAAAAAATTTCAAAAGGATAAAAAGATGAGAAAAACCGTTATATCATGTGTAGCAGCAGCTGCATTAATTACAAGTGCGTCAGCTGATTTTAGTTTTGGAGATATGTTCAAAGATATGAAAGATGCTGCGATCAGCATGAGTAAAGATGCTAAAGACAGTGTTGAGTCTATGAAAGATGGTGCTGTTGAAACAAGTAAAAGTGCTGAAAGAACAGTAACAAATGTAAGTGCAGACGCAAAAGACTCTGCAGTGAAAGTTTCTGATGACCTTAAAACAGCTGAAATCTCAACAAGTAAAGATGTAAGAGACAGTACAGTTGAGCTTGCTGAAGATACTAAAGACTCTATCACAAACACAACTAAAGACCTTAAGGACTCTACGACTATCGCTTCAAAAGATATGAAAGATTCAGCTATAGCAGTATCTCACGATGTCAGTGATACAACTAAATCTGTTTCTGCTGACAGTAGAGACTCTGTAAAAACTGTTTCTAACGATATGGATGATGCAACTAAAACGATTTCAAATGACTCTAGAGATTCTGTGAAAACAGTTTCTAATGATACAACTGATTCTGTAAAAACAGTTTCTAATGACTCTAGAGATTCAGTAAAAACTGTTTCTAATGACTTGGATGATGCAACTAAAACTATATCTAACGACTCTAGAGACTCTGTAAAAACTGTTTCTAATGACTTGGACGATGCAACTAAAACTATTTCTAATGACTCTAGAGATTCTGTACAAACTATCTCTAACGATATGGATGATACAGCTAAAACTATCTCTAATGATTCTAGAGATTCTGTAAAAACTGTTTCTAACGACATGGATGATGCAACTAAAACGATTTCAAATGACTCTAGAGACTCTGTGAAAACTATCTCTAACGATATGGATGATGCAACTAAAACTGTTTCAAACGACACTAGAGATTCTGTAAGCACTGTTTCTGACAATGCCAATGACTCAACTAAAACAATTTCTAACGATACTAGAAAATCTGTTAAAGAAGTTTCAGACGATAATGACGCTGTAAAAAAATAGTTTTACTTCTTCCTTTAAAAGCTGCCAGGTTTATCTGGCAGTTTGATCTTACTTTTACCTCTCACTCTATTTAAATTTCAATTACAAAATCAATCCGATAGTTACGCTTTATAAGAATTATAAGAACATTTATTCTGATGTATTAATATCATCTTTATTAATAATATTTAAGTAGTAGTTTCAATATATAGTGCTAAGATATATTTATATTAAAAATTAAAAGGATGAAAATATGAGAAAAACTGTTATATCCTGTGTAGCTGCAGCTGCACTCATTACATCTGCGTCAGCTGAATTTAGTTTCGGAGACATGTTCAAAGATATGAAAGATGCTACGGTCAGCATGAGTAAAGATGCTAAAGACAGTGTAGCATCTATGAAAGATGGTGCCGTAGAAACAAGTAAAAGTGCGGAAAGAACCATCACTAACGTGAGTGCAGATGCAAAAGAGGTTACCATCACTGCATCAGAGAACATAAAAGAGATGGAAGTAAATACCACCAGTAATATGAAAGATGCAACAGTAGCACTTTCAGAAGATACAAAAGACTCTATCTCCAGTGCGAGCAGTGACTTAAAAACAAGTACTACCACTGTTGCTACAGACATGAAAGACACTACAGTGACACTCTCAAATGACAGTAGTGATTCTATAAAAACGATTTCTAACGACAGCAGTGATTCAGTGAAAACAATTTCCAATGATGCAACGGATGCAACTAAAACGATATCGAATGACTCCAGAGATTCGGTGGTAACAGTTTCTAATGATCTTAACAGTTCAGTACAAACGATCTCAAATGATAGTAGAGATTCTGTGAAAACTGTTTCAAATGACACAACAGATTCTATAAAAACAATTTCTAACGATTCAAGAGATTCTGTGAAAACTGTTTCAAATGACTTGGATGATGCAACAAAAACTGTTTCAAATGACTCTAGAGATTCTGTGAAAACCATCTCTAACGATCTTGATGATGCAACCAAGACTGTATCGAATGATTCAAGAGATTCTGTAAAAACCATCTCTAATGATCTCGATGATGCAACCAAGACTGTATCGAATGATTCAAGAGACTCAGTACAAACCATCTCTAATGATCTCGATGATACAACCAAAACAGTTTCAAACGATGCTAGAGATTCTACAAAAAGTGTATCTGACAATGCAAATGATTCAACAAAAACCATCTCTACTGACACGAGAGATTCTGTAAAAGAGGTATCTGACGATACAGGTGACAGAGTTAAAACTGTATCAAACGATAAGAAGTAAACTTTTTACTTTTGCTCTGAAGAGTTACCAGTCACTTTTGGTAGCTTTTCATTTTTAGTGATTAAAAATCATAATTTAGATTTATTCTATATATAAACTATATGCTATCCTATAAGTTAATAAAGGATGACTATGCATAAGATTAAAAAAATAATAATGAGTGTTCTACTACTCTTTATACCTTCACTACTTTTAGCCACTTCCCCACAAACCAATGACACAGCGACACCAAAAGAGACCCTCGCAGTCTTCTACACTTTAGAGGGAGATATACAGAAGAAATTCAATAC
>JAYEOF010000311.1:0-3139 GCA_034722695.1 Campylobacterota bacterium | reverse complement strand
CCTTGGGGTTTAGGTGAAAATAGTTTGGAACAGTCAAAGCTTTCCCAAAAGATGGACTTTGTATATGACTTAGGGTTCTTAGAGCCCCCACATGCTCAGGAGTGTAATGGCATCGAAGAGATAGAAGCTTTTTACCATAAGCTCATTGCTCTACGTGATGAGATACCTGTGATGATGGATGGTATGGTCATTAAAGTTGATGAGGTGAACTTACAAGAAGATTTGGGCTATACCGTTAAAGTACCAAAATGGATGTGTGCCTATAAGTTCCCTGCTGTAGAAAAAGTCACTAAAGTCAATGCTATTACCCTGCAGGTAGGTAGAACGGGGGTCATCACCCCTGTAGCAGAAGTAGAACCGGTTGAAGTAGAAGGTGCGATAATAGCCCGTGCAACACTGCATAACTTTGATGAGATTGAACGTAAGGGGCTGATGATAGGTGATTCTGTCATACTGATCCGTTCAGGTGATGTTATTCCTAAGATCACTAAAGTATTAGATGACAGACGTGACGGCTCAGAAGTGGAAATAGTAAGACCGACTGAGTGCCCTACTTGCAACAGTGAAGTATTAGATGAAGGTACACTCATCAAGTGTCAAAATTTGGATTGTCCGGACAGAGTAGTAAACTCGATTATACACTTTGCTAAAAAAGGGTGTATGAATATAGATGGACTTGGTTCTAAAATCGTTGAGATACTTGTCAAAGAAGAGAAGATCAAAGATATTTTAGGGTTATACCATCTGAGGTTTGAAGACTTGGAGGGTATGGAAGGTTTTAAAGAGAAGCGTATCAACAAACTTTTAGAAGCTATTGCTGATACTAAAGGTGTGCCTCTCTACAGACTCATCTCTGCGATGGGTATAGAACACATTGGTGAAGTGGCAAGCAAATCATTGGCTTTGGAATTTGGACTTGCTATTGTCGATGCTAGACTTGAAGAAATTATAGCTATAGATGGTATAGGTGAAGAGATGGCAAATTCACTTCTTGAATTTATGCGTGTGAACTATGACTTTGTTTTGAAACTCTTTGAAGAGATACAGCCTACAGTGGAAGAAAAAGTAGAAGCAGTTGACAATCCATTTAAAGACAAAACGGTGGTACTCACTGGTTCTATGTCTGTAAGTCGCGGAATTGTCAAAGAGATGTTGGAAAAACTAGGCGCTAAGGTGAGTGGTTCAGTAAGTAAAAAAACAGATTTTGTTATATATGGAGATGATGCCGGTTCTAAGTTGACTAAGGCTGAGAGTTTGGGTGTGAGTACTTTGACTGAGGATGAGATGAGAGGGATGCTTTAATTCTCTTTCCTTTCCCATTATTTTTTTGATTAATCAACACAAGAATATAGTAATATTATTTGATAAAATCAAATTTACCTGTAGACTATGTAGTGCTACGGTGTACAATACACTAAAATTAGGATATAATAAATCAAAATTTTAAATTTGATTTTAGGGAAAAGATGGCAAAGAATTTTATCGAAAAGGTACCATTTCAATTTAAGCATGGTTTATATGATATTTTCTCTGGTGAATATGCTAAGTATTACTTTGACTATAAAGAAGTAGATGATAAAGGTAGATATCTTTATTGGGAAGATTTTAAATGGAGAGTTAAGAAAAATGATGATCCCTTGATAGCATGGTATGCAGTAAAATCGGCAAGAACGAATGCTAGAAAACTATTACGTCTTAAAGATAAAAATCATCATTTCTTTCATTATTCTGTGCCAGAGATACTACAAGCTAAACTTTATCAGATAATGGAGTTTTCAAGAGTAGGTTTAATTCCGAGTGACTCTATAGGAAATGCATACTTACTCTCTTCACTAACTATTGAAGAAGCAATAAACAGTTCACAGCTTGAAGGTGCATCTACGACAAGAAGGGTAGCTAAAGAGATGCTGAAAACCAATAGAAAACCTCAAACTGAAGATGAACAGATGATTTATAATAATTATCTGCTTATGAAAGAACTTCAAGTGGAAAAAGATGAAGACTTAAGTATTGATATTATTTTACGCTTTCATAAAATAGCTACAATGAATACTAGCCATAATGATGTTGTGCCAGGAAAGTTTAGAATAGATGATGAAATTTATATTGCGGATAGAGATAACAATATACTGTTTCAACCTCCAATACATGAAGAAATAATAGATAGAATGAATGCTCTATGTGTTTTCTCGAATAGTAAACATGAAGGTACAGACTTTATACATCCAGTGATTAAATCAATCATTTTGCATTTCATGATAGGGTATATTCACCCATTCTCGGACGGAAATGGTCGGACAGCAAGAGCATTATTTTATTGGTTCATGTTGAAAAATGGCTATGATTACTTTGAATATATTTCTATTAGTAAATTACTTAAAAAGGCCCCTGCTAAATATAGTAAAGCTTATCAATACGTTGATGCAGACGATAATGACTTGAATTACTTTATTTTTCATCAGATAGATGTTATATTAAGAGCGATAGATGAGTTACACAAATATTTGGAAACACAAAGTTATGAATATGAAGAAGTAAATGTTATATTACATCAGTCTCATTTAAAGAAGAAATTGAATTTTATACAGAAAAATATTATTAAAACAGCTATGAAGAATCCAGGAAAAATATTTAAGGCAAATGAAGTGGCTGTAGATTATGATGTTGCAATAAATACAGCACGAACTTATTTAACTAAGCTTGTGACGTATAAAATACTCTCTCCTTATAAAGATGGTAGAACAAAAGCATATATAGCTCCTGCGAATTTACATGACATGCTAAAGGCAAAATAAATGAAACTAAAATTTATAGTACTTTTTTTATTATGGAGTACATCTCTTTTTTCTGGAAATATTGATGCTTTTATCAAGTCTGGACAAAAACAAGTAGGTAAAACACTCACTTATAATCCTGAATATGCCTATATCAAATACCCGATGGGTGATATTCCCATAAGTAAAGGGGTTTGTACCGATGTTATAGTAAGAGCTTTTAGGGGTGTGAATGTAGACTTGCAAGAACGTATCTACAGAGATAAAAAGAAGTTTCCAAAACGTTATAAAGGACTCTATTATACAGATAAGCTTGATCCAAATATTGACCACAGAAGAGTAAAGAATATACAAAAATACCTTAT
>JAYEOF010000310.1:0-3148 GCA_034722695.1 Campylobacterota bacterium | reverse complement strand
TTGATACGATCGACTATCCATTCTTCGCGAGTAACGGTATAGAGACAGATAAATGGGATGGTGTATTGGTTGATGAGAATTACCAGACAACAAAACCAGGTATCTATGCCGGTGGTGACTGCCATCGCGGTGCTGACCTGGTTGTTACTGCGGTACGTGATGGACGTGAAGCAGCTAAAGCAATGGTGAAGAATTTTACCGCATAAAAAGTAGAGGGTATCTTAAATGTAATACAAGTTGAGAGATAGTATTGCTCTGGAAACTTGGAATCGGAAGGCTCTGCCTCCGCTATTCGGGACTGCCCGCAGGAAATACCCTTGGGGTGAAAGTCTCCGTTTCCGATAATCATCTCTATTTTTAAAGGAATTCAATGACAGATTTTATCAAAGCCTGCATCAAGGCCAATGAAGAGATAGCTTCAGCACTTAAAAAGGGTTTTGACCCTAGCTGGTTTGAAAAGACTGTAGTAGGTGCAGGTGGAGATGTCAGTTCCAGGCTTGATCTCTTTGCTGAAGAGATATTTGTTAAATATTTAGGTGCTTTTGGAGAGATAGACTCCGAAGAGTCCGGTATTATCGGTTCCGGTGATGAAAAGATCATCATTGATCCTATCGATGGTTCTTCAAATGCACTTTCCTCTTTCCCTTTTT
Organism: Campylobacterota bacterium; assembly: GCA_034722695.1. Classification (GTDB taxonomy): domain Bacteria; phylum Campylobacterota; class Campylobacteria; order Campylobacterales; family Sulfurovaceae; genus Sulfurovum. The sequence continues at coordinate 2,498 of JAYEOF010000310.1, read as the reverse complement.
ACGGTACTTCTGTTGCAAAGGTAAATGCTAAGGGTATTTTAGATGCTGCTGTAGTTTGTAACCTTGTCAATGGAGATCTTTTCCTGAAGTCTGATACTACTGAAGTCCAGCAGGGGAAACTTTTTTCAAATGCTTTTTATGCTCCTCATACTGTTCCCCATTCAGAAATAGGACTTTTTGAAAAAGCCTATGCCAATCCTGATATGGTCGCAGCATTGGGTCAAGAGAAGTTGAAATTTAGAGCGCCGGGTGCCATAGCACTTTCACTTGCTTATGCACGGTCTGTGAATTATGTACTCTTTATGGGAGAGTTTCGTATTTACGACTTTGCTGCAGGTTTGGCACTTTGTGAAGGGCTTGAAGTGATTGTTGAGGCGGATTATGTTATAGTATCCAAAGATAAAACCATAGCTGAGAAAATAGAAGCTTTAATAAAAAATATTAAGTAAGAATAGATAGGAGTAGATATGTTTGGAAGTCTTTTTGATAATATATTAAAAGAAACAACGGAAGAGCAGCCTAATCAGTGGATAAAATGTCCAAAATGTACTTCATTGATGTACTATAAAGAGGTAGAAGCAAAGCAAAATGTATGTCCAAAATGTAACCATCATTTTCGTATCTCTGCAGAGAAAAGAATCGCAGCTATCGTAGATGAAGGAAGTTTTGTTGAATTTGATACAACGCTTGCTCCTGTAGATCCATTGAAATTTTCAGATAAAAAGTCATATAAAAAACGTCTTGAAGAGGCAAAAGCAAAAACAGGTAAAACATCTTCTGTAATGAGTGGTTCTTGTACCATCGATGGTCAAGATGTTGAGATCGCAGTCTTTGATTTCTCTTTTATGGGAGGTAGTCTAGGTTCTGTAGAGGGTGAGAAGATCGTTCGTGGTATCAATAGAGCCATCGAAAAAGAGTGTGGATTCATTATCGTGTCTGCTTCTGGTGGTGCACGTATGCAAGAGAGTACCTATTCTCTACTACAGATGAGTAAAACATCAGCTGCACTTAACAGACTGCACCATAAAGGTCTGCCTTTTATCTCTATCTTGACAGACCCTACTATGGGTGGTGTTTCTGCATCATTCGCGATGCTAGGTGATATCATCATGGCTGAACCGGATGCACTTATCGGATTTGCAGGTCAAAGGGTTATCAAACAAACTGTAGGTGTTGATCTGCCGGAAGGTTTCCAGCGTTCAGAGTTCTTGCTTGAACATGGTCTTATTGATATGATAGTTGATCGTGGTGATATGCATCAGACATTGGCCGATTTGTTCAGACTATTTAGTAAAGATGCTTCAGCTCTTAATAAACCTGTGCCTAAAAGACGAAAAACAGATAGTAAAGCAGATATTGAAACACTTAATGAAGAAGTGTAGTTATTTCATAAATAAATTGGATTATTGCGCAGAATAATTTTATCTGTATGTGATGATGTTAGAGTTTCAATACACCTTTTACTCTGGCGATCGTATCACTTTTATGAAGGCTGAGGCGTACTACAGACTCTGCAAGGGCTTTAAGCTCATGCATGACATTTCCTTCTAACGCTATGACATCACCTTCATTCAATATGACAGTATTTTCTCCCACACCAAACTCAATGGAACCTCTCATTGTCATCACTGTAATAGGATACTTGGTTTTATGCTCCTTCATTACCTGACCATCTTGAAAAGCGATACGGATCTCTTTACCAAAATCACTATCGAGCATGGGTTTGATGACTACACTCTCATCTGAAAATTCCAGATCTTTGTAAAATGATGTTGTTTGCATATGTTTTCCTCTATTTTTATTTGTTTCCGAAAGTATTGCTTGGAATAAAAACCAAACATAGAAATACGATCATATCGAAGATCTGTACAATTATATTTGTGCTAGTTGTAGTTGTTGCAACAGCAGCAGCTGAACCATCGGCGGTCTGTACAGCCGCAGCACTGATAGCCATTTCTTGTGGAGGAAGTGCAATATTAAGTATCAAAGAGATAAGCATAATACCTATAATGGTCATCAATACCGGCAGCCCCATATCTCTGATTCGTTTTCCTAAAATATTGAGTTGACCAAGCATTGCGGCAAAGATTAAAATCATAATACCTGCTATAGCAACAAAGCCAAATTTGTCCATGAGCATCTTTTGCGTTTCAGCCAAGTTACCGCCCATGAAGTTTTCAACTGCTCCTACTGTAGCAATAGAACCCAAAATGATCGCTATAATGAGTACTATCAATAGTATGTGATATCCAAAATAGGGTAATCTCTGAAGTTTACCCGTTCCCCATTCTCCGAAATAAGTTTTTAACATAGTTTTATCCTTTAATAGTATGATTATATATTGTTACCATTGTATCTGATTTTAGATGAAGTAAATACGTAACATAAAATATGGAAGCAGTTGAGCTTAAAAAATTATGGAAGCGATAATGTATGTACCTACCGAAAATTATTGAAACTATTTCTAAAAGACTTCAAGAACACAATGCCAAAGCTAT
>JAYEOF010000309.1:0-3149 GCA_034722695.1 Campylobacterota bacterium | reverse complement strand
GCCTTATTGTTTTCGTCATTCTGAAAGCCCGCAGGAAATGCCCATGGGATATAAGTCAAGAATGCGGTGAAAGTCTTATATTTTATTGAAATAATAGTAAAATAAACTTTCTTAATTCTTTAATTAAAAAATTTAATGAAAGTTGCCTATGCTATATGAACTCTCTCAACTCTTAGATATCAACCTTTTTGTATATATCTCTGTACGTGCAGGATTTGCATTTTTTATTGCATTTGCACTCACTCTATTTGTTATGCCCAAATATTTAGCATGGGCTATCTCTAAAAATGCCAATCAACCCATAAGCAAATATGTTCCTGCACATGAAGGAAAAAGGCACACACCTACGATGGGAGGTGCCATCTTTCTTTCTGCTACGCTCATAGCTGCCCTGATAACAGTAGATCTAAGCAATCTTTATATCTGGGGTGGGCTTATCACACTTTCCGGATTTGGACTCGTTGGATTTAAAGATGACATTGGAAAGATCCTTGCAGGTGATAACCTGGAAGGACTTACACCTAAAGGGAAAATGGGTCTTCAAATGCTTGTAGCCATTTTGGCAACAGGATTACTGATCTATGCTGGTTTCCCTACAGAGTTTTATGTGCCTTTTCTTAAGACACCTCTTTTTGACTTAGGTTATTTTGCCATACCTTTTTGGATCTTGGTTTTTTTAGCTACCACAAATGCTGTCAATCTTACGGATGGTCTTGATGGACTAGCTACTGTGCCTTCTATTATCGCACTTGTTTCACTGGGTCTTATTGTGTATGTAACAGGACATGCCATTTTCAGTCAATACCTTCTTGTACCCAATATAAAAGGTGTAGGAGAAGTATTGATCATAGCTTCTGCCCTTTCCGGTGGACTTTTGGGATTCCTCTGGTACAACTGTTACCCTGCTGAAATTTTCATGGGAGATACAGGCAGTCTTGCTATCGGTGGTTTTTTAGCCTATCTTGCGATTCTGGGTAAAAGTGAAATACTGCTTATGCTTATAGGACTTATCTTTGTCATAGAAACAGTCTCTGTTATCCTACAGGTAGGAAGTTATAAACTGCGTGGGAAACGAGTCTTTCTTATGGCCCCCATACATCATCACTTTGAACTCAAAAAATGGGCAGAAAACAAGATCATCGTTCGTTTTTGGATGATCTCTTTTATCGCAAACATTCTTGCCTTGATTTCCTTTAAATTCAGATAAAAGAAAATGAGTAATTAGTTATGAGTAATGAGCAACCGAAAAACAACGACCCTTTAAATGAAAAAAGTTTTTCTTTTTCATTACGTATTATTAAACTATTCAAATATATGCAAGATAACCATAAAGAGTATATTCTTTCAAAGCAGATTTTAAGAAGTGGTACAGCCATAGGTGCCCTTATTCGTGAAGCTAAATATGCACAATCAAAAGCAGATTTTTTAAACAAATTAATGATCGCATTAAAAGAAGCAAATGAAACAAAATACTGGCTTGAACTTTTACATAAATCTGATTATATTGATCAAAAAATGTATAAAAGTATCGAACCAGATATTGATACTCTTTTAAAGCTCTTAGTAGCAAGTACAAAAACCATTAAAAAGACTTAACATGACAACTTTCACTTACTCCCTATGCGGTTACTCATTACTCATTACTCATTACTCATTTGAAAAACGGAGTTTTTCATGAAGCCTACACTCTTCGGTTACGGTCTCACCACCAAAGCCATTGCCAAAAAACTGGGTGGCGGTTGTACTTTTTTTGATGACAATGCAAAAGAAACTTATACAGATGAAAACAACAACATCATCAAACCTTCACATCTTTTCAATCCAGATGAGAGCAACTTAGAAGTCACTACTCCTAGCTTAAAACCAAATCACCCCCTCATTAAAAGTGCAAAACATCTCTTGAGTGAATATGACTACTTTTTAGGTAATGAGCAACCGAGAATAGAGACATTGCATAGCAATGCACACAACCATTCCTCATTCCTCATTCCTCATTCCTCATTTGAAAGGCAAAAGCCTTTCACCATTTGGATCTCAGGAACCAATGGGAAGACAACAACAACCCAGATGCTTACACATCTTCTGGAAAAAAGAGGGGCACTGAGCGGAGGGAACATCGGTACGCCGCTGGCAGAGCTGGATGAAAATGCATCTATCTGGGTACTGGAGAGCAGCTCTTTTGCCCTGCACCATACCCATACAGCTTCACCCGACATCTATCTTTTACTTCCTATCACTCCGGACCATCTTGACTGGCATGGCACTCCTGAACAATACGAAGCAGATAAACTCAAACCTCTGCTTACCATGAAAGAGGGTGAGCTTGCACTAGTGCCTAAAGGCTTAAATCTTCCAAAGACAGATGCTTATATCGTAGAATACGATTCAAACGAATTCGTTTGTGACTATTTTAGTCTTGATTCTGCAAAGCTTAACTATAAAGGTGCATTCCTGCAGGATGCTTTACTCTCTCTTGCTATTACAAAAGTACTCTTTGATGAGACAGATTATGATCTATTGAATACCTTTAAAAGAGATGCTCACAGACAGGAAGAGTTAAAAGATGCAAAAGGAAGACTCTGGGTCAACGACTCCAAAGCTACCAATATGGATGCTACGATACAAGCTGTCAAGGGGTATGCAGACAGACATATTCATCTCATCCTGGGCGGTGATGATAAAGGGGTAGATCTTACCCCGCTTTTTGAGAGTATGACACCTCTTATGCTTACACTATATACTATAGGGGCAAATTCTGATAAACTTTTAGCCCTTGCCAAACACCATAATATTGACACGGTAGCGTCACATAATATAGAAACTGCCATTAAGCAGATAGATGCTGTGCATACTTTAAAAAGTGTAGCACTCCTCTCACCCGCTGCCGCAAGCTTTGACCAGTTCAAATCTTACAAACACAGAGGTGAAACTTTTATAAAACTTGTAAAAACTCTTTAAAACAATAGATTTTCGCAAGAAAATCATACAAAAATTACTAATTACTAATTACTAATTACTAATTTTTAAGGTTTGACTGTTATAATTTCATCCACTTACCAGCTTGGTAGGTATGGCTCGATAGCTCAGTCGGTAGAGCAAAGGATTGAAAATCCTTGTGTCGGGGGTTCGATTCCCTCTCGCGCCACCAT
>JAYEOF010000308.1:0-3156 GCA_034722695.1 Campylobacterota bacterium | reverse complement strand
GCAAGAGCTGATTTTATCAAGAAAAACCCAGAGACAACCAAAGCAGTGATGAAAGCGATCATCGAAGCACAGATGTGGTTGGATGCATCATGGGAGAATAGAGAAGAAGCAATCGGTTTCCTAGCTAAAAAGAATTATGTAAAAGCACCGAAAAATGTACTTAGAAAGTCTATGAGCGGTACATTTCTTTATACCAAAGGTGTAGACAGTTCCAACCCGATGTTTAATACATTTGCAAACTATTATGCAGCGTACCCTTTCTATTCACACGGTATGTGGTTTATGACTCAAATGTATAGATGGGGTCAGATTGATAAACCTATAAATATGAAAGAAGTGATCGAGTCTGTATATAGACCGGATCTGTTTGCTGAAGTGGCTAAAGAAGTGGGCTATACACTTCCTCCAAGTGCATGGAAAAAGGATGGTGTAGATGAGTACAACAAATTTATCGATGGTAAAGTATGGGATCCTAACAAAGCGGTTGAGTATATATTTGATGCCAAAGTAGTAAACTCAAAAGTGAGTAAGGATGACCTTATGAAAGTAAATGACTGGAAAGTAGAGACAAAACAACCAGCATATGTATGTCCTTATGGTCCTGCAGGATGTGCAGACCCTAAATTTGTGACTAAGAAATAAACCATAAATACAAAGCATGATGCTTTGTATTTATAAGTGCCTGAAGAATATACCTCCTTTATAAATGCTATTTTTGCATGACATTGACTTCAGGTACCTATAAATACAAATATGTGTCCCCTTAAAAATCTTATATGACTATAGTCACAGCCTATCAATAGAGGCTAGCAGTATGTCAAATAGATAGAGGATTTTTAAGGGTTCACATAAAGGAGAAAAAATGAACAATGAACTTGTAAAAAAAATAGTATTGCCACTGTTGGTATTTATCGCCATACTGGGCGTATGGGCTGGTATCGCAAATGCGGTGGAAGATTTTCCCACCCCAACAGATACTTATGTAGCTGCTTTTGGTGGTGTCAATGCAGATGGTGATGAGATAGAAGGTGTCTTAGAGGACCCATTTTATGTTGAAAACAAAGATGACAAAGGTCTCTTTTGGCAAATCTTAAACTCTCTTCAAAGAGTATTTGGTGGGTTTGCATTGGCACTTATAGTGGGTGTACCGCTTGGGCTTTTAATTGGTATGAGTAAAAATGCACAGTATGCTTTTGATCCGTTTATACAGATATTTAAACCTGTATCGCCACTGGCATGGTTACCATTGTTGTTGTTTATCTTTCAAGATATAAACATAACAGCTATCTCAACCATATTTATCACCTCTATCTGGCCGATTATTATTAACACGGCTCTAGGAGTGCGATCTGTGAGTGAGGATTATATGAATGTTGCCAAAGTATTACAGTTTACGCCACTAGAAAAGGTTATGCAGATCATTTTACCTGTAGCTGTTCCTTTTATCTTTACAGGGATGAGACTTTCACTGGGGATTGCCTGGTTGGTTATTGTAGCAGCAGAGATGCTTACGGGAGGTATCGGTATAGGGTTTTGGATTTGGGATGAGTACAACAACTTGAATTATCATAATATTATTATTGGTATTATCATTGTTGGTTTGGTTGGATTTATCTTAGACCTAGTGATGGGCAAAATAGCTGATTTCTTTGATTACAGAAAAAAAGGTAGAGCATAATGAGTGAATTTTTAAGTTTAAAAAATATTGAAAAGAGATTTCCTATACCCGGGAAAGAGGACTATATAGCAGTAACAAATGTCAATCTGGAAATTAAGAAAAATGAGATCATTTCGATCATTGGACACAGTGGATGTGGAAAATCAACATTGCTCAATATGATCTCAGGTTTAGATGTGCAAACTCAGGGAGATATTATTCTTAATGAAAAAGAGATCAAAGGCCCGGGACCGGACAGAGCAGTAGTATTTCAAAATCACTCTTTGCTTCCATGGTTGAGTGTCTATGATAATATTGAGATGGCAGTGAAGAAGGTTATGCCAGAACTGGATCCGCAAGAGCTCCGTGAACGTGTGGAAAAGTTTATCTCTATGGTAAATCTGGATCCTGCAAAAGATAAACTTCCCGGAGAAATTTCCGGAGGTATGAAACAGCGTGTCGGTATCGCCAGAGCACTCTCCATTAAGCCGGATGTATTGTTAATGGATGAGCCGTTTGGTGCACTTGACTCTTTAACCAGAGCCAATCTTCAAGAACATTTGATGCGTATACAACAAAATGTTCAAAATACCGTCATTATCATTACACATGATGTAGATGAAGCTGTGCTTCTTAGTGACAGAGTGATCATGATGACCAACGGTCCTGAAGCAACTATTGGTGAGATACTCGAAGTGAATTTGGAACGTCCTAGAAACAGGGTGGAGCTTCAACATGACGAAGAGTATATTAGATGTAGAGAAGCAATTTTGAGTTTTCTTTATGAAAAATTTGCGAAAGAAGATGAATAGAAATATAATCACCCTTTTGGGTGGTTTGAACAGGCAGTATCAGAAGAAAATAGCCAACCTCCATGATCTGCCTGCTCAAACTATCTAAAATGATATATAAAGGCATATATAGATGAAAGCATTTATTAAAGTATATGAAGAAAACCAAGAAGATATTGAAAAGTTTATTATTACAACTTTAAAAAACAATGGTTCTATTTTGGCTGAGACATCCAGAAAGTATAAGAAACTTTTTAAAACTTTTCCCTCTATGGAGTTAGCTTATGTCACTGATGAAGAGTTTAATCAAAGTGATGTAAATGTCTTTAGAAACAGAACAGAAGTGTCAGCCAAAGGAAAAAATAGAGCTTATATGAGTACAAAAGTGATGCAAAAAGATGAAGCATTTTCCATAAGTACTCCCTATATCAGTTCTTCAACAGGACATACCTGTATTACTGTAATGAAAAAAGAAGAAGGTAAATATATTTTTCTTGACTTTAGATTGTCCGTATTACTGGGAAGGCTTGGACTGGTGGAACTCAATCCTGCTTTTAATGAATTTACAAAACTCTTTTATAAAGCAGTGGGTTTCTCACTGATGGCATTTGCTTTTTTCGCCATCATCTATGCCATATCTGGGTATATTTCAAGTATCTTTATAAGTGGAGATTTTTCTCTTGATGCTATATTTAAGCCTATCGTTGC
>JAYEOF010000307.1:0-3163 GCA_034722695.1 Campylobacterota bacterium | reverse complement strand
TCTATAGAGGGGTACAGATTTATGCTCCGAAAACGTCGCTACAACGATAAACGTTATAAAATATGTTAGATTATAAGGTTTTGAAAAAATGAGTAGAAACACTCTGTAGAGGAAAAGTATATTAAGGTATGCCAACTGGCATCCCTAGTGTTAAAGATTTAGCCTTAAAAGTAGCCTGTCCCCTTTATCCTTTGCAACATCCAACTCCCTACTGAAAAACGCGGTGGAGTCAGTGATGCCAATATCATCTCATCTCAGGGCGTTGCAACACTTGACGGTTGGGGACCGTACGGTGACGGTGATCATACCGTACATGAGAGAGCATCTAAGAAAAGTTTTACTGAACGTATTGATCTGGTAACTGAAATATTTGAACACTTTTTAGAGGGTAAGATATAGGTTCTTTGTATCGACAAGATTAAGATAAGATATTTGTACTCAAAACCTTAGAGTTGATGCCTGATGTGGGTTTTTCAGGGTTAACTATGTATTGTATTAGAGTGATGTAGTAGCTCTCTTTTTCTACTATAAAGCTTTTATATCTTCCTTACCAGATATGTCCTGAGGTTTTATTTTTCTTATGGTAATAACGTACATGGGAAGTCATCACCCATTGCATGAGTTTACTTAGACTGTTTGGTTCTTTAGGTATAAGGAGTAAGTAAATGTGATTTGACATGAGAGAGTAAGCGTGTACTTCTACATTGTCTCTTTTTGTGGCTATTTCCAAGAGTTCCAAGAAGTAATCATAATCTTCCCTATCATCATGGAGACTCATCTCTATAGAGACGCTTAGGGACAGGCTTGCCTAGTAACACTGCTGTATGCAGTAACAATCTCTCAACTGTTCCCAGTTCCTTACGTTGGGTAAGTACATTGTTACACATTGCTGGTTCATCAGTGATCACACCATCCACACCCAGAGAGATCATACTTGTCATGGAAACAGGATCATTGGCTGTCCAGATATAGACTTTTTTACCTACTTTATGTGCTCTTCTTACAAAGTTTGTTTGCATTATGCCCATATTGATCGCAAGAAAATCTACATCCATTTTGGAAATATCCCCGATAGCCTTGGAAAGCAAGATGCCAGTTTCAAGTTTCGGTCTTAAAGCACGAACCTTTTTGATGCCTTCAGGTTTCAGTGACATCAATGCAATATTTTGTGACATACCTGTTTTTTCAACGATGTCTATTACTCTTTGTTCGAGCTGTTCATCATGACCATAGTACTTCAGTTCTATGAGTACTTTTGCTTTTCCTTTGGCCGCCAGTAACACCTCTTCGAGGGTAGGTATGCGTTCTGAGGCGAACTTGGGATCAAACCAGCTTCCTATATCTATCTGGCGTAGTTCTGCCAGTGTTCCATCCCATACTTTAGTCGGTACATTTGAGATCTTCATGAAGTCGCTGTCGTGAATGACCACTATTTTACCATCTTTTGTCTCTTGCACATCGATCTCTACCCAGTCGGTATGATCTTCTATGGCTTTATGTATGGCTGCCATTGTGTTCTCCGGTGCCGCTCCTGCTGCACCACGATGCGCGATGATCTCAACATTGTCCTCACTCTGGATATCTTTTAAAAGCCAGGTACCCGCTAAAACACCTGCTATTACCGTGGTAAGTAAAAGAAGTGTCATTTTTCTTGTCGTCATTTTAAACCCAGTACCCTCTTTTTTTGCACTTAGCTCACTTGTGTCCATTTGACAGCCGTAACGTTCAGAGAGTATGATGATCAAGGCAGACAAGCTGCTTGAAGTAAATGTTGTTACAAAAACGTTGGCTAGCGTTAGAAGTGCCACAAGCAAGCCCATAAGCACTATTAGTACTTTAAGGGAGTCATTGAAAAGAGGGATGAGCTGTCCACCTAAAAGTTGAATTGTTCCCAGAACGATCAACCCCAACAAAACACTTACCAAAGCCCAAAGAGCAAATGCCTTTAGTATCCGTTTTTTATCTCCTTGTACGAGTGCTTCACTCTTGGAAAAAGAGTCCGCAGGCGACACATCTGAAAAGAGTACCAGAGGCAGTGCCAAAGACCAGGAGAGTAACTTGCGAACCAGCACAAAAAGCATCACAGCCATGATCAGACCAATGATCACCACATTTGCTATAAATACAGGCGGTTTTTCTGCTAAATAATAGTTAATATCATGATCCGTGATCAGAAGCCATGCAACAGCGGCGCTAAGCAGTAAAAACGGCACTATGATGATGAGTAAACGAATGATAAGCCGTATGCTAAAAAAATAGATACTTTTTGCATGTCCAAGCGTAAAATAGAGTGCTGTCATGACAGAGATATTTTTTCCAGCCACGCTAGTGGCACTCAGTGCCATCATGGAAGCCTGTTCAAAAACAAGGATCGTAATAAGCAATCCCGCAAAAACAACCATAGCCAAGATCCCCACAGGAGAGAGCATGAACATCGCTATCTCCATGTCAGAGAGTACTTCCTGACCGGAAAGGCTTATCAGAAACCTAGCGACCATCCCCACCAAAGGAGCAAACACAAGGAGTCCAAGTGCTATATAGACCATGTGTATGGTGAAAAACTTTACAATGTCAGTCTGCACAACACCTAATATCTCTTTCCAAATACTTTCTTTCGTTTCGTTCATATTTTATTACCCTCTTGTTCTGATCTTATTTTTTTGGTGTATACCAAATTGATGATGCAACCGTTCTCTCTAAGCAGTTTCAGGTTAGAAGCTCATAGCTATCCCTATAGCGTGGCCTGAGACATTTTCACCAAATGTGTATCGGTATAAAATTCTTGTGCGTGTGATAAAAACCGGGTAGTCACTAGAGTCCAGTTCAAATCCAACACCTGCAGTAGAAAGGTAGTTGAAACCCAGTGCATCACGCTGTGCTCCCAAAAAGGTTGTATTACTGCCTTCTAAGACATAGCGAAGAGGATTATTTAGCATTGTGTATCCTGTAGGTGCACGCCAACGTGTCCAAAGGCTTATGATATTCGCATCCGATGAACCCTGTATTGCACTGTCGTCTGATTCAAAGCTCCTTAGCTGCAGGTTGGTATAGCGTAATTCTACATCTACTTCATAATCCTCACGGTAATGCTCCCAGTCAAGCATTATCGCTCCTCCATACCCATAGGTGTTCATTCGTCCGCCATTTAGGAATTCTAGACTAT
>JAYEOF010000306.1:0-3175 GCA_034722695.1 Campylobacterota bacterium | reverse complement strand
TACATCTGGTCTGTTGCCTGTTCATTGATAACATCATAAATATCATCTGAAGTGATACGTCCAAGCAATGCCCCGTTATAATCTACTATAGGCATAGAAGAGAGATCATACTCCTGGAATTTCTGAACGATAACCTGAATATCATCATGACTGTTCCCTCTGACTGGTTTATACTTTTCAGGATTCTCTTCAATATTCTCTTGCAAGGTTTTATCAAAATCGAACACAAGCAAATTGTCTAAACCAATGCCGTAACGCAGAATATTTTTCTCATCTGTCACAAAAAGGTAAGTTACATTTTCAAGTTCATCCTGTTTTCTGAGCTTTGCGAACTCTTTGATGACATCATGTACGGTATGGTGTAAATTGGCTGCATAAACCTCAGTTTGCATATAGGCACCGGCTTCATCTTCATCATACTGTTTAAGATGTAAGATATCTGCCTGATCATCAATATGAAGTTGTTCAAAAACTTCTTTTGCAATACTGTGGTCAACCTCTTCAAGTTCCTGAATAAAGTCTGTTTGGTCATCTGATTCCAGTTCACCAACAGAGTCGGCTAACTCTTTTGCTGTAAAGGACTCAACAACATCTTCAAAATATCTATCCGGAAGTTCAAGGGCAACATCAGCAATGAGTTCTTTTGGAATCGCCTGAATCGCTTCATCAAAGCTTTTTTCATCCATATCTTTAAGAAGATTGGCGATTTCAGAGGGATGCAATTCATCATTTGGATGTGCATTTAAATATTGTGTGAGTTTATCCATATTATTCCCTTCTGAAAAGATTTTGTATGATGAAATTATACTTGAATTAGTGTGATATGTGTTGAATAAGTGAAGTTGGTTTTCAGAGAACTGATGGAGAAACCCCATCAATTACTTTTATTTAGAGTTCTACATCACACTTTTTAGTAATGATACAAAGTGGACAGAAATTTGAAAGTCCTGCGATAAGTGGGATAACACCTAAATAGAACCAGTTAATTCCCGTATACACTCCTGCACCGATAAGTGCAAGACCAAGAACGATTCTGATCGGTCTACATACTGCTCTAATTTTATTTACATCCATAGTGAATTCCTTAATGTTTTATATGATGAAACTATACTATATATTTCTTAGGATTAATTGAGAGTAAATGACTCCTATTAAAATAGGAGTCTTGAAGTGCAGTATTTATTAGAGTTGTGGACCTGCTGATGCATAATCAAATTCACCACCATTACCATCATAACGGTGAAAATTCTCAATGAACATAGCTGCAAGTTTATCACGCTGTGTATCAAAAACATCTTTGTCAGGCCATGCATTTCTTGGATTAAGAAGATGTGGGTCTATATCTCCAAGGGTCTTTGGTACTTTTAGACGGAACGTTATTGTGGTATTGAATTCACTATCATTAATACTACCGTCAAGAATAGCATTGATACAGGCACGTGTATCTTTAATACTCATACGTTTTCCAACACCGTATGGTCCGCCGGTCCAACCTGTATTTACAAGATATACATTTACACCATGTTTATCGATCTTTTCACCGAGAAGTTTTGCATAATCCGTTGGATGCAGTGGTAAAAATGCTTCACCAAAACATGCAGAGAATGTTGCAACTGGTTCAGTAATTCCTCTCTCTGTTCCCGCTACTTTTGCAGTATACCCGGAAAGGAAATAATACATTGCCTGTTCTTTGCTTAACTTGGATACCGGAGGCAGAACACCAAAGGCATCTGCAGTAAGGAAAATGATATTGTTCGGATGACCTGCCTGAAGATCTTTCTTATGATTTTCAATATGTTCGATAGGATAAGAAACTCTTGTGTTTTCTGTTTTAGAGCCATTCGTGTAATCTACAAGTCCATTTTCATCGGCAACAACATTTTCCAAGAGTGCATCTTTAACGATAGCACCAAAGATCTCTGGTTCAGATTTTTGATCCAGATTAATTACTTTTGCATAACATCCGCCTTCAAAGTTAAAGACACCTTCATCATCCCAACCATGTTCATCATCACCGATAAGTGCTCTGTGAGGATCCGTAGAGAGTGTTGTTTTTCCAGTACCTGAAAGTCCGAAGAATAGACAGACATCTTCATCTTTACCCACATTGGCTGAACAGTGCATAGAGAGTTTACCCTCAAGCGGCAACCAGTAGTTCATCATTGAGAAGATACCCTTCTTCATTTCACCACCATACCATGTTCCACCAATAATAGAAACATTGTCTTCTACATTGAATACAACATAGACATCTGAATGCATAGCATGTTCTTCATATTTCTCATCTACTGTTTTACATGCATTGTAGACTGTAAAGTCAGGTTCAAATGTCTCCAACTCTTCTTCTGTAGGACGGATGAACATATTTTTAACAAAGTGTGCCTGCCATGCTACCTCTGTAATAAATCTCACAGATCTTTTACTTGCAGCACTTGCACCGGCATACACATCAGTAACATAGATATTTTTACCGGAAAGCTGCGTTAAAGTAATATCTAAAAGTTCTTCATAGATCTCTTTGTCTATTTTAGCATTTACATCTCCCCAGGCAATATGCTCATTTGAAGGGGTCTGATCCACAAAGTATTTATCTTTAGGGCTACGTCCTGTGAATATACCTGTATCACACATTGCTGTGCCTGTTGTAGAAATCTTACACTCTCCATTGTTTACTTCATGCGCTTGCAACTCATCATAACTTAAATTATAATACACATCACCGATATTTTTCAATCCCAGTTTGTCAAGTCCGTTGGGCGTTTTGGTACTCATAGTATCCTCTTTTATTACTTTATTATTTACTCATGCTAAAGCATAAATTAGAAAATAACTTATTTTCTAATTTATACTCCCTTCATAAAGGGAGCATAAATTTTTATTTAAAGATTGACAGCAATACACCTGCTGCAACTGCTGAACCGATAACACCGGCAACATTTGGACCCATTGCATGCATGAGCAGAACATTACCCGGTTTCTCTTCAGAACCAACTTTAGATACAACTCTCGCTGACATCGGTACCGCAGAAACCCCTGCTGCACCAATAAGTGGATTGATAGGCTCATCTGAAAACCTGTTCATAAGTTTTGCCATAAGTACACCCACTGCTGTACCGGCAGAGAATGCAAGTAAACCAATGATCATGATCCCCATAGTCTCCACAACAAGAAATTT
>JAYEOF010000305.1:0-13177 GCA_034722695.1 Campylobacterota bacterium | reverse complement strand
CTGCAGGGAAATCATCTTTTATCAATGAATATATAGGCAGTCCCATTCAGCAAAGTGGAAATCAGGCGGTAGATGACAAATTTACCGTTATATGCTATGGCAACAGTGAAGAAGCTACAACACTTCCGGGACTTGCACTTGATGCGGATCCGCGTTTTCCTTTTTATAACATCAGCGAAGAGATCAATAAGGTAGATTCTGGAGAGGGAAACCGTGTGAATCTTTATCTTCAGCTCAAAACGCTTAAATCTCCACAGATCAAAGGAAAAATACTGATAGACTCTCCGGGTTTTGATGCTGACAGCCAACGAGACGGTATTTTGCGTATCACAAACCATATGGTAGAGATGTCAGACCTGGTTTTGGTCTTTTTTGATGCACGTCATCCGGAACCTGGAGCTATGCGTGACACTTTGGAGCATCTGGTTGCAACGACCATTGGGCATAAAGACTCCAATAAAGTGCTTTATATTCTTAACCAGATCGACACAACAGCGAAAGAGGATAACTTGGAAGAGGTGATCTCTTCCTGGCAAAGAGCCCTTGCCAAAGAGGGGCTTATCTCAGGGAATTTTTATAGTATTTATAATGAAGATGCGGCAAATGCTATTGATGATGAGGCTATGAAAATCCGTCTTGAAAATAAAAAAAATATAGATCTTGCACGTATTGTGGATCGTATGGATAAGGTGAGTATAGAACGTGCTTATCGTATTATCAAGGCACTGGATGATTTCTCCAGAGAGATGAAAGAAGAAAAACTGCCATTGCTCCAGGACGCATTGCAGGATTGGGGACGTAAGGTACTTTGGACAGATCTAAGTGCAGTTGTTCTGCTTCTTGTTATGGTCGGGATACTGCATGCTCAATTTAATGTACTGGAATTCATAGGCTCTCCGGTTGGAATGATGGTCGGTGGGGGTATTTTTGCAGCAATCATTTTTCTTGTACATCTGAAAGCACGTGGTTTTTTTGCACGCTCAGCTGCAAAAAAATGGGAAGAGAAAGATATCAGTATCTCAAAAGCGATCATGCACAATACCAAATGGTGGAGACCAACCTTCGGTTTTGGACGTAACTGGCATAAAAATACAAAAGCCAAACTTGATCAGCTAATGACAGAAGGAAGAAAATCTATACAAAAGTTAAATGATCAATTTGTCAGCTCTTCAGCTACTGTGAATGAAAAAAAAGAGATGGAGAAAGAGTAATATTATGCGAATATTTCTAGTACTGTTAGCCCCTTTATTTATTTTTGCAAAAG
The DNA here is from genome assembly GCA_034722695.1 of Campylobacterota bacterium. Taxonomy (GTDB): domain Bacteria; phylum Campylobacterota; class Campylobacteria; order Campylobacterales; family Sulfurovaceae; genus Sulfurovum. The sequence goes on along the minus strand of JAYEOF010000305.1, from coordinate 11,913 downwards.
TACACTACGCAAAAGTTGAACCCTATGAATCCGTTATTTTAAAATCTGCTGTAAGTGCTTTGGTTATGGAAGTTGACCTTGATGCTGAGGGTAGTATGGTGACTTCAAAAAGAGTCATTCATCTTGATGACAGTTTGGATAAGGTGAATCTGGAAGACTCTAAAAAGAGTGTAGTACTGCTTGAAAAGATGTTGGGTATCAACGAAGAGATAGCAACGAGTTTAAGTGGTACAGTGAAGAGACAAGAAGGGTATTATCATCGTATCTCTAAGCTCTCAACAGCATCAAAAACACAAAAAGACAATGCCTACAGCTCTTTTACTTCTGCAAAGACACAATACCTCGGTACCCGTGAAAAGATCGTAAGTCTGGAAAAACAGATCATGGATATGAAGTACAAAGTTGCACAGCTTGAAGACAGCATTTCCAAAAAGTCTGTAGTGCTGGAAAATAAGTATCTCTATAAACTTATGGTACGAAAAGGTGATTTTGTAAATCCCGGTGCTGCTTTGGCACAGGTAGAAGATGCAAGCAGAGCAAAGTTGGTACTTTTTTTAGAACCTGAAGAGTTAAAGCAGATAGATCAGAAAATTGTGTACCTTGATGGGGAAAAGACAGAATACAGAGTCAATAAAGTGTGGCGTGTAGCAGATGAAAAGTTTATCTCTTCTTACAGAGCTGAAATTTACATACCTGCACCTGAGAACTCTTTTTCCAAACTGATGAAAGTGGAGATAAAGTAATGAACACAGCTTGTGGACTGGACTGTTATGATGCGTGTAAGATCGTTGTGGAAGATGGAGCATATCCTAAGATAGCAGGAGATGCTGAACATCCCGTAGGAAATGGTGCTTTGTGTACGATACTGAATAAAAGTATGCATGAAGAACCACGCATAGAGTCAGCACGTGTGGATGGTAAAGAAGTAAGCCTTGATGAAGCAATGGAAGCGGTACGTGATGCCTTTAAACAGAAGAGTTCTTTACTTTGGAGAGGCTCCGGAAATATGGGTGTGATGCAAGAAGTGAGCAATCTTTTTATGGAAAAAGTAGAAGGAACACTGACCAAAGGCAGTCTTTGTGATGCTGCGGGGAATGCAGGTATCGTTGAGGGAAGAGGGGTCAATAAAACGTTGCCGCTAGAACAGATCAAAGAAGCCGATACCGTTGTGGTTTGGGGTCGTAATGTTACAGTGACGAATGCTCATATTATGCCTTTTTTGGAAGAAAAAAAGATCGTTGTGATCGATCCTGTTAAAACCGCTATTGCCAAAAAAGCAGACTATCATTTACAGTTACAGCCCCGTACAGATTATTATGTGGCTATTATGCTGGCCAGGTTTATCTTTATGGAAGACAGTCAGAATGATGAGTGGCTTGAAGAATTTGCTCCCGAACATGAGGACTTTTATGATTTTACACGGGAACATCGCATTAAACCTATTTTGGAATACTGTGGTACAGACTTAGGTCAGATGGGACGGGTATTAAATTATCTGCGTCATCAAAAGGTTGTTTTCTTAGTGGGTACCGGGGTACAAAAATACTCTACAGGTGCAGCAACTTTACATGCCATAGACTCACTGGCCGCAACACTTGGCCTATTTGGTCAAGAGGGGTGTGGGGTGCATTATTTAGGTGATTCAAAATTAGGGTTTGTCAATCCTTTTGATGTGTCATGTAAAACAGTCTCTAAAGCAGTCACGAATTTTTCAGAATTTGATACGGTTTTGGTACAAGGTGGTAACCCTGCTGAGTCTATGCCTGATTCAACACGTGTATGTGAAGAGTTGGACAAGGTAGAAAACCTCATTTACTTTGGATTGTATGAAAATGAAACGTCTAAAAGAGCCAAGATCGTTATACCGGCTAAAACGTTCTTTGAAAAAGAAGATGTACGTCTGAGTTACGGACATCAGTATGTTGAGAAGATGAAGAAGGTAGTAGATTCAGAGATAGGTATAAGTGAGTATGATTTTACAAAGTATCTTTTTGATGCCTTTGATCTTGCAGGATTGGAGAGTGAACAGTACTACATCGATGCATGGTTAACTCAGTGTAAAAAGCAGGGAGAGCAGTATATCTCACCTGCTTACGAAGAGATACCTTATGAAGACGGATTTGGGGAAGAGGGTGATGATGAGTTTGAATTTATAGAAGAGTATGATGATGACTTTATCAATACAAAACGTTTTACAAAAATACGTACATCTAAAAAGAATAAAGTAGAAGATGAAAGGTTTTGGTTACTTTCACCTAAGACAAATAAAGCGTTAAACACACAGTTCAAACGGGACAATAAAGTACAGATACATCCAGACTCAGGCTATACAGAAGGTGATAAAGTGTTACTTTCTTCGGACAATGGAGAGTTAGAACTTGAAGTTGTACTCAATGAAGATCTACGTTTCAATGCTGTAGTTGTAACCAGCAACACCTTAGGTATAAACATGCTTACTCCCGCTATAGTAAGTGATGAAGGTGAAAATGCCTGTTATCAGGAAGTGAAAGTCACGATAGAAAAAGTATAGGGTTTTTAAGCCTTATATTTTAACCATCTTGCGACGCATATAAGCGATCTTGCTTTGCAGTGGCAAGTTTTTAGGACAATGGTCTTCACAGGCAAGAAGGCTCATGCAACCAAAAATACCCTCATCATCACCGATCAGTTCATAAAAGTCCTCATCTGTTCGTTTATCATGCGGGTCGATGGAGAACCGTACCACTCTGTTGAGCCCAACTGCCCCGACAAAATCTTCTCTCATAATGGCAGTAGAACAGGCAGCTACACACAAACCACACTCTATACATCTATCCAGTTCAAAGACTTCATCTGCTACTTCCGGTTCTATTCTCTTCTCAAGTTTAGATATATCAGTCTCTTCGTTGGCAACGATCCAACTGTTGACCCTGATACTCATCTTTTTCATCCATGAGCCGGTATCTACAGAGAGGTCTTTGATCAGTGGAAATGTTGGTAGAGGGAGAAGCTCTATCTTCCCCTCTTTAAAGTCTGTGGTCAATGTTCTACATGCCAGTCTTGGTTTGCCATTCACAACCATTCCGCAGGCACCACAAATACCTGCTCTACAGACAAAATCTGAACTGAGATCATGATCGATGGTTGTTTTGATCTTTGTCAAAGCGATATAGAGGGTCATCCCCGGAGTCTCTTCCAGTGTATAATCTACAAATTCTGGTTTAGCATCCGGATTAGACGGATTATATTTTAGGGCAGTGATGGTTATCTCTCTACTCATCTTTATCTCCTAATCTTTTATTTTTTCTTTTGTATTCGGCTTGCAGTTCATAAGGCATGATTTTGTCTTGCAGTTCATAACGGTCACCTTGATGTTCTGCAGTGATCTTATCTACTTCCTCTTGTCTCTTTTGGCTCAGTGGATTTTCGAGGATAAACCCTTTTCTTCCATACCCTCTAAAGGCCGGAGGAATCTCCATCTTCATAATGTCAAGCTCTTCATATTTGAGTGTTGGTTCCAGGTCATCCTCGTTTTCCCAGTAACTGAGGGTTCTGTTGAGCCAGTTTTCATCATCTCTTTTGAGATAATCTTCTCTAAAGTGTGCCCCTCGACTCTCGGTTCTGTCTCTTGCACCTTTTGCAACGCAGAGGGCCACCTTCAGCATCATTGGTACTTTGTAAGCCTCTTCAAGTTCGGGATTTAGTAGTCGGCATTTATTGGCAACAGATATATTCTTGGTTTTTTGAAGTAGTATTTTCAACTCCTCTACAGCCTCTTTCAGATCTTTACCATTTCTAAAGATACCCACTTTATCTTGCATAATGTTTCGCATTTTATCTTTAATATCAAAGATCTTCTCATCTCCGTCACGTGCTAGTATCCCTAAAATATAATTATCTTGTTTTGTCCATTCATCATGAACGGCTTTGGTATCGATCAAAATATCGGTCTCTTCACAAAAATCAGCAAAATAGTTCCCCACGATCATACCGGCAACCACTGTTTCGCTTACAGAGTTCCCACCCAGTCTGTTGAACCCGTGCATATCCCAACATGCTGCTTCACCACAGGAGAAAAGGCCTTTAATGTTGACACTTTGACCTTTTGGCGTGGTTCTGATACCACCCATGGAGTAGTGCTGCATAGGAAGTACGGGCATCCAACCTTTTTCATCTTCATCAGCAGGATCTATGTCATTAAAAGTTTTACTGATATCCTGTACATCTCTTAAATTTTTTTCGATGTGTTCTCTACCCAGAATGGAAATATCAAGCCAGAGATGGTCACCGTAAGGAGACTTTACCCCTTTGCCTTTTCTGATATGTTCCAACATTCTTCGGCTCACCACATCGCGACTTGCCAGATCTTTCTTTTCGGGTTCATAATCAGGCATAAAACGGTAACCATCTTTATCTCTTAATACTCCTCCATCTCCACGACACCCCTCGGTGAGTAAGATCCCAGAGGGTACCATAGGTGTAGGGTGGAACTGAACGGCTTCCATATTACCCATATAGGCACCTGCTTCCAGTGCCATAGCATGTCCTGTACCTTTACAGATAGTGGCATTGGTAGATTGTTTATAGATTCGACCATATCCGCCAGTTGCGATCATGGTTCCCTTTGCTACATAAGCGGTGAGGCCACCTTTTTTGAGATTTCGTACAATAGCTCCAAGGCATTGACCATCTTTGGTTATGAGAGAGATAGCCTCCATTTTATCTTCTATTACCACGCCTTGTTTCATTGCCTCATTGGTTACAGCGTAGAGCATAGTGTGACCTGTGGCATCTGCTGTATAACAGGTTCGCCATTTTTTGGTACCACCAAAATCTCTTGCATTGATCAGACCATGGGCTTCCTCTTTTTCGGTGATGGTTGTGTGCTCTGCATTGATAACAACGTTTCTTTCACCCTTTTCAACACGGTTCCAGGGTACACCCCAGGCAGCCAGTTCACGAATGGCTTTGGGAGCAGTGTTGACAAACATTCGTGCTACTTCTTGGTCACAACCCCAGTCACTTCCTTTAACTGTATCGTTGAAGTGAATATCTTCATTGTCACCTTCTCCCATAACAGTGTTTCCAAGACTCGCCTGCATTCCACCTTGTGCGGCTGCAGAGTGTGACCTTTTGACGGGTACTAAACTTAAAACAATCGTATCTAAACCTCTGGCACTGGTAGCAATAGCTGAACGAAGTCCTGCCAATCCACCACCGATGATCAAAGCATCTGTATATTTAATTTGCATGTTGTACCTCCGAAGCAGGGTGATATCTCTCTCCATAGTTGTCTTTATGGTCATAACCTATCTTCATATAGGTCAGAAGTGAGAAAATACCTATGAGGAGATAAAAAATAACCACTGCTTTAGTGATCTTTCTGGTTTTTATCCTGTTTTTTCTAGGATCCTTTCCATCAAACCACCCCCATTTCATGATCAAACGATAGACTCCCACACCGGCATGAAGAACTACAGAGACTAGAAGCATCAAGTACATAGGCCACATTATATCGCTGTATATTCTGTCTGAAGAGGCAAAGGGTCCTATATTTTGTGGTTGGGTCATCATGATGTATAGATGAATGGAACCTAGAAAAAAAAGCATAAAACCTGTGCTTATCTGAATGAACCATAGATTGGTATCATGATGATCCATAAGTTTGGCATGTGTCTTTAAACGAAGATGCTCCCTGTATGAGTTAGGGAATTTCCTCATGGCTAAAAAAGCATGAAAGACAAAGATAACTGATATGACAAAAGCCAGAACAGAGATAAAGAGGGGTGAACCACCCTCTATCATAAACTCTCCCTCAAACATTTTGGTAAGTGCATACATACTCTCTTTACCCAATAGTATTGAAGATTCAAAAATAAGATGAAAGAGTATGAAAACAGCCAAAACAAGACCTGTAGCACTTTGTAGGAAATCTAACCTTGCAGGTAATCTACTCTTCTTCTTTTGCATCGTTTTGCCTGTAAGGCTTTCTACGATATGGTTTTTGGACATAAAGTAATCCCTTTAAATAAATATAGTTATAAAAAAGAATTATACTTATTATAGTTACAATTTACTCTTAAGAAAACATTATAAAGTGACAATATATTAGTTTTGAATACTTTTTATTTTCAGTAAGCGTTATTTAACGTTTTAATCTGATATAATTCCATATACACAAGGAGTAAAAATGTCAAAAAAGCTAATTCTACTTATCGGAGCACCGGGATCTGGAAAAACAACCGATGCTAAATTAATTGCAGAGAAACATTCAGAAAGTATTACAAGTTATTCAACAGGTGACCTGATCAAGGAAGAAATACAGAATGAAACAGCTGTCGGGAATATCGCAAAAAGTTTTGTTGAAAAAGGTGAGCTTGTACCTACACAAATTGTAGTTGAACTCATTGTTGATGCTGTGAACAAAGCTTCGACTGATGTGATATTACTTGACGGATTTCCGGGTAAAGAGAAACAACTGCAGTACTTTTGTGACCATATATTCAATAATGACAAAATTAAACTCATGTCAGTCCTAGAGATAAAAGTGAATGATGAATTGGCTGAAAAACGTTGGATAGCATCAGGAAGAAGCGAAGAGGTTTTTGAACAGGAGATGAAATCATATAAAGCTTCACTTTCTGAGATCGAACAACACTATGAAGGCAAAAATATACTGAAAGTGATTGATGGTGAGAAAGATCTTGATAGAGTGATCAAGGATATAGATAGCTATCTTAAAAATATCTGCACTAGCTTTTAGTTAAAGAGGAGCAGATAAAAGACTGCTCTTCTATTTTCTTTATCCTCTTTTGGTGTATGACAGGTAATATTTCATGTACCAAAAGCTACAATACATCCTACATTATATTCTCTGATGATATGTCTGTATCTACTTTTTTTTATTTTTTCATAATTGCATAATTCGGGATAAAATAACACTTCGCTATAATAATACCAATAATTTAATATGGAAATAAAAATGACTTTAGAGCAACAAGATAAAAAATACGTACTTCAGACCTATGCACGTGACTATACGAACTTTGTAAAAGGTATAGGTTCTGTACTGTATGATGAGAATGGTAAAGAGTATATTGATTTTGCGAGTGGTATAGGGGTGAACTCTGTAGGGCATGGAAATGAGAAGCTTGCTTCTGCTATCTGTGAGCAGGCTAAAAAGATCATCCATATCTCAAACTTACAGGTCATAGAACCTCAAGCTAAACTGGCTCAAAAAATAGTTGAGCTTTCTGGCTATGATATGGGTATTTTCTTTGCCAATTCAGGTGCAGAAGCAAATGAGGGAGCTATTAAAATTGCACGTAAGTATGGTGAGACCAAGTTTGATCATAAAAAGTACAAAGTGATCACACTGGAACACTCTTTTCATGGACGTACGATCACTACAGTAAAAGCCACAGGTCAAGAGAGTTTTCATACACCGAATTTTTCACCTTACCCAGCCGGATTCTCTTATGAAAAGTCCATTGCAGATGTCTATAAGGCTATAGACGATGAAACAGTTGCTGTACTGATAGAACTTGTACAGGGAGAGGGTGGCGTACAGCCTTTTGAGAAAAAAGAGATACAGGAACTTGCAGCACATCTGAAAGCAGAGGGTATTCTGCTTATCGTAGATGAGGTGCAAACAGGTGTGTATCGTACAGGGGAATTCTTAGCTTCAAATCTGTATGAGATAGAGCCGGATATTATCACTCTTGCCAAAGGTTTAGGTGGAGGTGTGCCTATAGGTGCGGTGATGACAAAGCATAAAGAGGTATTGTCAGCGGGTGATCACGGGAGTACTTTCGGAGGTAATTATCTGAGTACATCAGCAGGATTGGCTGTGTTAGAGGTACTTGAAACGCTTTATGAGAGCGGGGATATCGCTGAGGCGCATCTCTACTTTGAACAAAAACTAGAGGATATCGTTAAAAACTATGGAGATCTTTTTGAAAAGGCAGTTGGCTTAGGGCTTATGAGAGGCTTACGGGCAAAAAGTTCTGACATTCAAACTGCTGTACAAAAGAACTGTTTGGATGAGGGTCTTATTGTACTTAAAGCAGGACGTAATACGGTTCGTTTTTTACCAAGTATTACAATCAGTAAAAATGAAATTGATGAAGGGTTCAAGCGTTTTGAAAAAGTTATTTCTTCTTTGTAGTTTATTGGCATCTTCCATACTTCATGCAGATGAATTGGGTAATATCCTTTCTGACAATAAAGAGCTACTTTTTGATTATGAGTTCCAAAATAATGAACTTGAGAGTGATATGCTTTCAAAGAGTTGGATCAATCCTATAATGTTGCGTTACAATAAAAATTATTCAACACAGTTCAGAGACAGGACAAACAGAACATCGAATTATACGATACAGATAGACCAGCCAATATTTAGATCTGGGGGGATCTATTATGCCATTAAATATTCACAAGCACTGCGTGATGCCAATAACGCAGAGATAATACTTCAGAAACGTCAAATGATAGGTGATGCAGTTTCTATACTTTTTAACTTGAAAAAGAACAGACTTGAGCAAGAAAAAATGAAATACCTGATAAAAAATGACAGAATAGATATACGTCAAAAACGTGATAGTTATGAAGCAGGTTTGCTGGACAGTAGTTTTTTAGATCAAGCTATCTTGAAGAAGAGTCAGGATGAAGCAACACTGCTTGAGCTGGAGTTAAATCTTTTGGAGTTAAAACAGAGATTTTCACTTCTAAGCGATAAAAAACCAGACGGTTTACGTCTTCCTGTATTAAAGTTGATGAGTAAAGCCAGCTATAGTGAACAAAACCTTGAATTAAAAAAAGACAGACTCCGTGCTGAACAGTCATCTTATAATGCTGACGTGACAGTGGCAAAATATCTTCCAACAGTCTCTTTACAAGGACAATATATTGATGGAGACCTGAATCCACTTTTTTTTAATCCATCACTCCAAGAACGATATTATAACTATGGTTTTTCTGTTTCTATGCCACTTGACATTAACTCTTTTACCGATATAGAAGCCAGTAAAGTTGAAAAGTTAAGAGCAGCAACGCAAGTTCTTGACAGAAAAGATCAAGTAAGAGAAGAGTATGAATGGATACATAACAGTTTGAATATCTTAAATAAAAAAATAGTTTTGGCCCAAAAAGATGAGAAGGTCTATAATAATCTTTTTCGTTTGACTAAAAATCTTGCTCAAGCAGGAGAAAAAACCTCTTTGGATGCTGATATCATGCAGAACTCTTTACAGATCAGAAAGTTAGATCAAAAGATCTATAAGATAGATAAGCAGGTACAGCTATTGAAACTTTATATACGGGTTGAAAATGTACTTTAGTCAGTACATGAATGAGTGGCTCTATGGGGAAGAGGGCTATTATAAAAACTTTAAAGCCATCGGTAAATCAGGTGACTTCTATACCGCAGTAAGTACAAGCAGTTTTTTTGGAGCGAGTATTGCGAACTGTTTTTACTCACTTTTAAAAGAGGGTAAAGCAGATAGAAATGGCTGGCTTATAGAGATAGGAGCACACCAGGGGTACTTGCTGTGTGATATGATACAGTGGCTCTATACCTGTGACCCCACTTTGGTACAAACACTTAAATTTGCTATTGTAGAGCGTCAGCCAGAGGTACAAAAAGCACAGCTTGCCTATATCAAAGAACGTTTTGGAGATGATATACAGATCACACATTTCAATGACATTGCTGAAATTGAAGTAGCCTATGCTTTTGTCGTAGCCAATGAAATATTTGATGCCTTTCCTTGTGAACTCATTAAAGATGAAAAGGTAGCCTCTGTGGAAAGTGGTGAGATCACTTGGAAAGAGGCTCCTGCTGAAATGCTAGAGTGGGCTAAATCACACAGATTGACGCAAGGTGAGGTCGCTGTAGGGTATGAAGGTTTTGCAAAAGAGATGGCAAGCGGTATACAAAAATGTGATTTTGTCTCCTTCGATTATGGTGAGATGTATGTGCGTAATGATTTCTCTATCCGTGTTTATAGATCGCATGAAACATTTCCTCTTTTTGATGAAGCAGTAAATCTGTCTGAATCCTATAAAAAAGATGACATTACCTATGATGTGAACTTTGGGCATGTGAACGAAGCATTTGTTGCAGCAGGATTTGAAGCAGTGGTTTATGAGACACAGGCACGGGCATTGGTACGTTTTGGATTGATCGATATACTTGAACAGTTTGCAAAACAGACAACACAAGAGAGATATGTAAGAGAAGCAGATAAGGTTAAAACGCTTATATCACCCACAATGATGGGTGATAGATTTAAGATGGTACATTTTAGAAAAAATGAGTTGGTACGGTAATAACTAGTTCATTGCTTTAAGCATGGCACATCTTTTAATGGATGATGCTTCATTACCGAACATTTGTGTATATTTGTCAAACTTTGCCTGACCTATCATACGGATACACTCTTCTCTATTCATGGTAGTTGCCATAGTTGGTGTGGTTTCTGCTGCTGCCACTTTAACTACTTTTTCTTTTTTGACTTTATCTTCAGGATACATGTATGCCGAAGAGAAGTTACCATCTTGAACTTCTGTCAACTCTCCTTTTTTATGTACTTTTTGAGGAGGAGTGACAGTTGTTTCTTTTACAGTTGGAACAGGTTTTTTAGTCACTGTAGGTGTTTTATCTGCACATCCGCTGATAAAAAGAGTTGTAGTTATAAGTATTATCCAAAAGTTATGATTTGACATTGAGTGTTTCCTTGAATTGTATTTTAATTAGCTTGTATCCGCATTTTTAAATTATGAATGATGTATTGTAATATAATCTAAAGAGAAATACAACTTTTTTGGAAAATATATATTACTGATCGATCACAACTACCGCGATAGCAAATCCTGCATCGTGGCTTATGGAGAGTGAAGCATCTTTGATCTGATGTATTTTTTGCGCCTTTTCTGTCAGGAGAAAAGAGGGGGCACCCTTTGCATTTTTGGTCAAAATAACGTCATGAAAAGAGAGTTCTGCACCTATACCACACCCTAGAGCTTTGGCAATCGCTTCTTTCGCCGCCCAAAATCCGGCGATAGATTCTACTTTTTTTGCAAGCAAGATCTCATCATTGTTTAAAAATTTCATTTTAAATTTGTCACCAAATTTTTCTAACGATTTTTCAATTCTATTGATCTGTATAATATCTGTACCAATTTTCATAGACGTAGTGTAGCGAAATCCTAATTACATCCACTCAACTACTTTAGAAACTTCATCTGCAACAAAGCATTTTATTTTTGTCTCTTCCATAGGTTTATTGGGGATGACAGCTTTGGTAAAACCTTGGGTTTCTATCTCTTTGAGCCGTTGTGTGAGTCCTGAAATTTCCCGTATCTCTCCTGTGAGGCTGACTTCTCCCAGGAAAAGTGTTTCGGAACTAAGTTCTCTGTTTCTGTAAGAGCTTAAAATAGCTGCGATGATGGCAAGGTCTGCGGAGGGTTCATTGACTTTGATGCCTCCTGATATGTTGATAAAGACATCATAGGTACCAAGTGGCAGGTCAAGCTTCTTTTCTAAGAGTGCCAGGAGCATACCCAAACGGTTATTGTCAAATCCGGTAGAAGATCGTTTGGCATGTCCATAAGATTCAGAAACCAAAGCTTGAACCTCAATGATAATAGGCCTGCTTCCTTCCATGATAACAGTTAGTGCAGAGCCTGACTGTAGTTTTTCTTTATTGAAAAACCTCCCGGCCATACTTTTGGCATCATTCAGCCCCTCTTTGTTCATCTCAAAGATACCCACTTCATTGGTAGACCCAAAACGGTTTTTAAATCCCCTAAGCAGCCTCAGTTCGGAGTTCGTATCTCCTTCAAAGTAGAGTACGGTATCTACCATGTGCTCCAGTACCCTGGGTCCGGCAATGGAACCATCTTTTGTGATATGCCCAATGATAAAGATAGGGA
>JAYEOF010000304.1:0-3194 GCA_034722695.1 Campylobacterota bacterium | reverse complement strand
TCATGAACACCCATGGTTTGGCGAGCTTAAAGCTAAAGATTGGTCGGTAATGGGTGCCATTCATCAAGTGGTGCATAGAAGACAGATAGAAGCGATTATTAGAAGACTATAAACTTTTCTATATTTGCGATATTATGTAGCAAACGCACAAGACTTCAATCGTAAAATTAGCTAAAATTTTCCCATAAATAATGAAAGGGAAACAATGGCAGAAACACACGTACTATCAGCACTCACAAAGAAAAGAGCAGAGGTGTCGGGAGAGATAAAACACTACGAAAAACTCCTTAAACAATCCAAGCTCAACTTACAATCCATAGACCAAACTATACATATCTTTGATGATAGCTATGATCTACGAACCATTAAGGCTAAAAGAGTGCATAAAGAACGGTACTTTAGGACAGGAGAAGCCAAGATTTTGATACTTGATATGCTCAGAACGGCTACAGAGCCACTAAGTACAAACGATATAGGAAAAAAGTTAGCCCTTAATAGAGGGCTTGACAATAAAGAGGGTTTTGATGTAAATCATTTTCAAAAGATTGTTTTTGCTTCACTTGAAAGATGCGAGAAGAATGGATTGATCGAGCGTGTCGGGAAAGACGGACTTGCGATACTGTGGCAAATAAAGTCCTAAGCACCCAACCTCTCTGCTACTCTCCTGTTTCCTTGCCAATATCCACAAAACTCATTAGATACAGATCGTGATAAACATCTAGTGAGAATATCATTGGCGATCTCACCATTGCTTTTTCTTCTTGTATCTTCACGATAAGCAATTTCATTGGCATAGTTTGAGAGATACAACGGTGACAGTCTATGACATTGACCGTACTGCATACGTCTAAATCTAGCATTGTAGCTTTCACTCTGATTATTATTCTCTCCGTTCTTGCCACGATACTCTACCTGATGATTGACTCTCTTCATATCATAAAGAGCGTGTAAATCGTCATACGCTGTTGCTTCGTCAGCATGGAGTTCCGAACCTCTCACGATGTGGTTATTTACAATATTGCCAACGTCAAAAGTGTTTTCAGATTTAAGCACAAAAGTTTTGGTTTTAATTGCTCCAACAACATCATCACCGCTATCAGCTCTTTGTCTTAGAGAGATCACTACTCTTTTGTTGGGGTGGTTTATTTTTCTTCTATCTACACGATCAGCTATGGCATTCACTTGCCTAGTTTTACCACCTACATATACACCGTCAATTTCACAGACACCTGTAAGCATTTCACTTTCATTATCATCAAGCAATGACTCTCTGATCTTGTGAGATAAAACCCAAGCAGTTTTATATTGCACATCAAGCTCTCTTGAAAGTTGTAAGGCACTTAGAGATTTTACAGAGTTGACAAAGATTGCAATAGCTAAAAGGTAGGTTTTTAATGGGAGTTTATGAGAAGCAAACAGAGTACCGCTTGTTGCTGAAAAAGTATGAAAACAATCTTTACATCTAAATTGCTGTCTAGCTTTGATATTGTATGGTTTTCTCATAGAACCACAACACGGACACACTGGTTCACCATTGGTTGCAGACCACCTGATCGCCTTAAAGATTTCAAATATTTCCTCTTCACTCATCATAGCTATTTTTACGATTGATAGTGTTCTTGCGTTTGCTGATAATAGGAAATGTTGTGCCATGATTTATCCTTTTTTATTGTCTCCATATAATATATTTTACCATATTTACTTGACAAATAGGCGATAACTGCCTATAATTTACAAAAAAGGCTTTTCTAGTGAAACAACAGCAAATGCAAGAACTCTTAGGTGTACCAGAGAGAACATTGAGGGATTGGAAGAAGAAGAATAGGAGCGAACTTTATAAGTTGCTCGAAGCAATAGATTATAATACAGCAAAAAAACTACTCGCTCAAAACAATAATAATGATTTAAAAAAACTTCTCGAAAATGAACAATACTATCCTTCCGAACGGGATTTTGAGAAGGATCTATATGCGGTACTTACTTCTGGAAGAAACAGTGATGTTTGGTTAAAGCTATCCAAAGATACAGCACTCTCAAAAGTAGCAAGAGCACGATCAGCATATCTCTACAGTTTTTTGACAAGGAAACCAACGGTACTATCTTTCAAGACTCCCAAAAGCGTAGGTTTTTATCATGGAAATAGAAATCAAACAGGAAATGGATTAGCAAAGCTATATGGTCTTGAAAACGGCATAGATATGAGAAGATTTAATCAATACAAAATGACGGGGAGGTTTTAATGAAGATTGCTAATAGTTTTTCAGAAGCCATAATGCAAATGATGGAGGAAATAGCCAAATATATACCAGATACTCATAAGCAAACTCCCGTTAAAGCATATTTGACTGGCGGAGGAGCGGTTCATTACTATTCCAATAAAAGAGTGTCGGATGATGTTGATTTGATTATGCAATATGTTGTAAAATTGCCTGATGACCTTTTTGTAGCTTGGATTAATGATGATGGGCTGATAGAAGAAGTACATTATGACTATAACTACAATAGTACCCTTGGGTTACTGCATGAAGATTATGAAGATAGGGCAACTCAATTAGCAACTATAGCTGATAAGTTTGAGATAAATTTATTGTCTCCCGAAGATTTAATCATTTCAAAATTAGTTCGTTTTGCTTCAAAAGATGAAGAAGACATTACGAACATTATAGAAACGGGAAAGGTTAATAAAGAAAAGCTGTATGAGTTAGCCAAAGATGCCATCAGTGTGGGGGTTGGGTTTAATAAAAATTTTGTAGAGATAAATTTGGATATTATTATAGATATCTGCGATCAATATGAAAAGAAAAATAACCATGAAATAAAATCAACAATACAAGAAGTAGACAATAAAAAGGAAAAGAATATACACCCTTCGCCTTCTATTGATCCTTTTAAAAAGCCTTGGGAGCGATAGAAGATTTGTGAAAATGAAAAATAAAACCACCATAGAATACAACAAGCAAACAGCTAAAATAACCCTCAACACCTACGATGATGGCTTCTTCCTCTCTGAAACAGATATAACCGATGCAGTCCTCACTCTAGCCCTTGAAAAGCTATATGATGATTATGGCTTAGATCAAGGGGATGAGTTGCATATTACAAAAAAGAAAAGCTTAGGAGATGTTACGAAAATTGAGTTGAAAAAGTAGAGATTTTTTAAAAACTTGGTTTTGTGCGTTTGCTACATAATATCG
>JAYEOF010000303.1:0-3202 GCA_034722695.1 Campylobacterota bacterium | reverse complement strand
GATAATATAGATGTAATGTCACTCTCGCGTGCTTTAGAAGCGAGAGTGAAGATATAGTTAAGTAGTTTGACTATGTAAAGAGCTGTTCAACGGCTCTATTATTATTGGTTAAGATCTCAGGATTTTCAATACCATAGATTTTATAGAGAGTTGCTGCGATACTAAGTGGTTCAAATTGATAAGTTCCGCTCTTAGGTTTCAGGTAGAGTCTATTGATACTGCCAGCATCGTCAACTATAGTCTCTCCTACAACACCTTTATGATTAAAGTAGCCTTTCCCGCCTAAAACATAGAAGTTCTGTAGGTTACCATGGTCCCAACCATTTGCAGAGTTGAGGTTCACATTTCTACCGAATTCTCCAAAGACCATAATGTTGACATTTTGCTCTTTCCCTTCTGCTTTTAAGTGAGCCATTGCCGATTTCAATGCCCCAAAAAGTCTCTCTGTTCTTGTTACATAGTCTCTGGCTTCATTATGGTCATCCCAACCACCCAGACCACCGGTACCAACAGTAACTACTTTAGTATCAGGGTTTCGAACAAGTAGTTTGATTGCGGCTTCTATTTTATCAGAAAAGGGGTTGTCCGGATAAGCATCATCACCTAGGTCCGGAGTTACTGAGTCTGCAATAGAGTCGAGGAAAGTGCTGAGTTGACCTCTTCTGCCAAAGGCATCTTTAATTTTTCCTGCTTGGTTGTTTTTTTGTGCCAGTGTATCCATCTTCCCACTTAAAGCAGGGTCAAAGCCACCATCTTCATCACTTCGGTCATAGTTTGCTATATCCCGCTCTGTTTCAGTGTAATAGGTCCATCTTCTTACGTTTCTTTTGTAAGGATTATCAAAATTTTCATTGATACCTACGGGTTTGAGGTAACCTGGCAGTGGATTACTTCCTTCAACATAAAAGTTGGATTCTCCTTCCATGGTGACAAATGGCATAAGGGTACTTTCATTGACCACTCCATTTGCCCTGAGAATCTCTGCAAGATTTGCGAGTATTCCTCCACCATCTTCATCAAATGAACCTTTCTGGTTTTGTAGTGTACATTCACCGTGTGCTTTATTCCCGGCCGCTTCTCTGACTGCTGAATAGCAGCATCGAAACAGTGTCATGTCACCATTGTCCATCAGTGTTTCCATATCGATACCACCAGCCTCTTGCCAGCAACCGTTTACAGTTTTAGTAACACCCCGAAAGTAGTCGTAGCTACTTTGTGATTTGCTCTTTATCTCTTCTATATTACTAAGATTCCCCGCTAACTGACTTGCCCCGCCATACATAAATATCATAATGGTTTGTGCATTATTTGTTGTGTAGTCCCCGCTGGAGAAGTTGATTTGACTCACATCCAGATTTGCTGCATAACTAAATTCAGGTAAAAGTATTGCAGCACCTGCAGCTAATGATAATTTTATAAATTTTCTTCGTTCCATTTTATTGTACCTCTCTTTGTCTGTATGTTACGTCTAATCGTGAAATATAATCTAATACAATGAATGCAATATTTCTTTTATACTCTTCTCTTTTGCTTGCTTGTCTCTCTGCATCATCGTCATAGGTTACAAACATATTAAATTCATAACGAAAGAGTTGTTTGCCATCTCGTGATTCGATCATATGATCTCTAAAGAGTTTCAGTTCTTCGCTTGTTGCTTCTCGTGCAACAGTGGTTTTAAAGAGGTAGTGTACAAAAGCATCTAAACTTGCTATGTCACTGTTACTGTCATAATCAAAATTCTCATAGGCTATGAAGCTATCACTCCATCCTGCTCTCGACCAGGAGTCATAATCATTGATCGCATCAGGGTTTGATCTTTTAAGAAGCACTTCTTCTCTAACAAATTTATGATAATGGGCAAAGGAGAGAGTGTCCTGTGGTACACGTTCCAGTTTTCCAAGTTTATATTTCATAGTTGCCTGGTGCATATCTTCCAAGCTCTCTTTGAAATAAGATAAAGTATTTGTTCTATGTTTATAATCCATTTTTTTTGCCAATGAGTAAAAAGTCTCTTCCGCGCTTTTGGCCCGGTTATTATGGAGTAGATACTCTTCAGAGAAGACAATTTGAAGTAAAATATCCTGCCATGTTTCCGGTCTGCTTGAAACAATACTGTCAGTGATCTGTTGTTTTCTTGCTGTACTGGTCTCTGGGAAGAAAAAATCTACAAGTCTCTGTGTAACACCTTTTGTAAAGAGATCAGCCTTAACCAGTTCACGGTAAAAATCATCACCATTATAAATCGTTGTACCAAAAAGATTGAGTGCTTGAGTATTTTGATTGAGACCCACTTCAAGCGTATCACTGTTTGTATTAAGTTTCCAGTTCTGCAGTGCTTGACCTGCAATAGGCACATGTGTATCATCCATATCGAACTGATAGATCTCCAGCATCTCCCTTCCATTATCTTCCGGACTTCTAAATCTTCTCCAATTATCCTCGCTCATCATATGTACATAGGTAATATAACGCATTCCAGCCTCTTCATTTAGAAAGGTAACGATACGATTATAGACTCTGGAAATGTTAGGTGTATGTGTTGTACTCAATTCGTAGGCAGGTGAGAACATGATCGTCTGTGTTAAGATATAGGCAACCCAGTTTTTCAAGAAGTAGCTGTCCAAATCTTTCATTGCATAAAAACGACTTAAAATATTGATAGCTTGTGGCTCGCTATAGCTACTGTATTGTCTAAACTTGTCTTCATCCAGAATATAGCTCTCCAACCATGCCTTATCTGTTCTCTCTTCTTCCATACCACTGCGTAGTCCCGCAATAAAGTTGTCAGAGTCGATCTTTTCCTGTAGCACTTTTTGTGGGTAGCCAAAGAAGAGTGTACTTAAGAGTGTATTTGCCACCTGTAGTTTCTGTGCAGCACCCAATGTATTAAATTCATCATTGGTAAGTTGGTTGAGTTTATAGTCAGACAGTGCCAAATTTTCATAATAGAAAGTGAGACCCTTATAGCTAAGATCATATTTGGAATCAGTAGTAGCTTCTTCTCCCCCTCCAGTTGTCGTAGTTCCTGTTGTTCCAGTAGCAGTAGCAGTATCTGAGCCTCCACCGCCTCCACAATTTGTTAAAAGCAATGAAATAAAAAGAATGGTGATCCATCTTATAAGCGCATGTGAATTGTGCATGAAAATCCTTTTGTCTGATACTAAACAAATAGAAGAAGAGAGGAAAGAAAGGATAACCTGAA
>JAYEOF010000302.1:0-3212 GCA_034722695.1 Campylobacterota bacterium | reverse complement strand
TACCAAAACCGATTCGCTCGCCACTCAAGTTTTTAGTGTAATTATCTCCCTGACCCACAAGCTAGCTTAACCGCTTTAGGCGACTTCCGATACATTACTTTTTACGAACTCTCACCCTTAGTATAGGATAGAAAATGTTAAAAAAATTTTAGATACGAGGCTCTATCAAATACGGTGACATGAGTATAAGCCCTTTTAAATTAGGACGTGTTTGTGTCAGGAGTTTTCTGTAGATAGTTTCGTATTGCTCTATCTTAACCTGATCTGGGTCAAGTTGATCTCTAAATTGCCACCATACATCATTGATGCCTATCATCACTGAAAGCCAGTCTGGAGATAGATCTAGAACATCTGTTTGCCAGCGTGTCTCAAGGTCAACTATCCTATTGCCGTTGATGCCGGTATTGAGAACTCTTATGCTATCTTCAGGATACAGCGTAGCCAAAAGACTATCAACAAAAGCAACATAACCTTCTCCTAGTCCTATGCTCATACCAACAGGGTAGTCTCTTTCACAATCCGTTATCGAATCACCTATGAATAGTATGGATTCTCCGTTTTTGATTTTGATCTGTTCCCCTTTCATATCTACTTTTCCTTCTTGATTATACCATTTAAGGGCAATAAACTTATGGTAAGTATTTCCTTCTCATTCCCTGCAGCTTTACTATTTTCTTGTCTTGCTATGACTTTTATTATCGGTCATTACCTACCTTCCCGAAAAATTATACCTATAAATGAGTCAAAACCCCAATAACACGTAATATATAGCAATTTTACCTTGACATTTCAGTGGAAACATAGGTATAATTATACCTATGAAGGAGTTTCAAATGTCTATCGTTCATCTCAAAAACAAGAAAAATGGTGTCACTTATGTCTATGAATCCAGTAGTTATTGGGATAAAGAGAAAAACCAGGCAAGAAACTCTCGAACATGTATTGGAAAGCTTGATCCTTATAGTGGTGAGGTTGTATACAACAAACGCTACTTGGAGCGTTGTAATACTACTTCTGTAGGACGACCAGCATCATTGATGCATCAAAGACTGTTTTGTGGTGCTACCCATCTGTTTGATCAGATAGGTACAGAGTTGGGTATAGACAGTGATCTCAAAGCTTGCTTTGGAGATAGTTATAGACAGATACTCTCAATGGCGTATTATCTCATACTTGAAGATAAAAACCCTATGAGTCGGTTTGGTAAGTGGGCACGTACGCATGAGCACCCTTATGCTAAAGAGATCCCTTCGCAGCGAAGCAGTGAGATCTTTGCCTCTATCACTGAAGATGCCAAACAGCGATTCTTCTCTATGCAGAGTGCAAGACGTTTAGAGGAAGAGTACTTAGCGTATGATACAACCTCTATTTCCTCTTATTCACAATCTATCAAGCAGGTTAAATATGGTGTGAATAAAGATCATGATCCTTTGGCGCAGATCAACCTGGCACTTCTACTGGGGCAGTCATCACGACTGCCGGTAAGTTATCGTAAGCTCCCTGGTAACATCAGTGATGTCAAGACTATTAAAAAGCTTATCAGTGATTTGGAATATCTTGATATCAAGAAGGTGAAGCTAGTATTAGACAGGGGCTTTTATTCTCAAGAGAATGTAAATGCACTTTATCAACATCACTATAAGTTCTTGTTGGCGACAAAGATCTCTTCGAAGCTGTTGAAGCCTCATCTTGAAAGTGTCTACAGTACAATGATCACCCGTACTAACTACAGTGTTGCCCATGCACTCTATTCACAATCTTTTACGACAGAGTGGGACTACAGTTACACTAAACCTCGTAGTGGTGAAGTACTCAAAGAGAAACGTCGTATCTATTTGCATATCTACTACAATGATCAACGTGCCACTGATGAGAAGATACGTTTCAATAAGCTCTTGGACCTGCTTGAAGAGGAGCTCCTCAACAACAAGAGAGATCCTAAACATGAGAAGCTGTATAGCAAATATTTCGCAGTACATGAGACGCCTGTCAGAGGTATACAGATAGAGGCTAATGAAGAGGCTATCAGAGACAAAGAGAAAAACTTTGGATACTTTACACTTATCAGCAACAGCATTAAAGAGAGTATTGAAGCTATCGATATATACCGATCTAAAGATCTTATAGAAAAAGCCTATGATGATCTTAAAAACCGTTTGAGCATGCGACGTACCTCTGTCTCATCAGAGGAGAGTCTTGAGGGTAAGCTCTTTGTGCAGTTTATTGCACTTATATACCTCTCTTACATCAAACAAAAGATGGATACAGAGGGGCTCTTTAAAAAGTATACCCTTCAGGGTGCACTGGATGAACTGGATATCATTGAACGCTTTACGCAGCCAGGGAGAAGCCCTATGGTGGGAGAAGTGACTAAGAAGCAGGCAGAACTTTATCGATTACTTGGGGTTACGGGAATTTCATAGGTATAATTTGGCGGGAATGTAGGATATTTGTCGCAACATCTTGTAGTAACAGATATTTAGAAAAAATGATGCCGAGAAGAGAACTCAATGGGTAAAAGAGTGACCGATATTCGATTAACCCGTTATCTATTTTAGAAAATTGCGCTTATTGTTAGAATTGGCAAAATAAAAATGGAGATAAAGACGGATCAATTAAGAGAAATGAATCACAAACTTCAACCACCCACTACCACTAGAGAGCTTCATCTCCCCATCCATTTCTTTAATAGTAAGCCTGATCAATTTCATACCTAGGGTATTGCTCTTGTCGAAGGTGTCTATATCGAAAGAATACTTGCTTTTCTGGCGGTATGCCAATATATAGTTGTTTTGATCTTTACTGAAAGTGATCAAAATTGTAGGTTCGTCATTGGTGTTTTTGGCAGCATATTTAATCGAATTTGTCAGAAGTTCATTAATGATCAAACCTATTTTTGACATCACTTCAAGGGGAAGATAAATGTTATCAGAGTGAACCTCTACAGGTATATTTTTGCCATATGTTTGGTTGATGAGTTGTGTAAGATTATATATATATTTTTCAAAATTAATTTTTTCCAGATTTTCGGTTCTATAAAGAGTGTTATGCACCATTGCCATTGCCTCTATGCGAAGTTGACTTTTTTTTAAAATTTCTTTGGTATTTGCTGTTTTTCCGTTTTCTATACTCAGTATTTGGAGTCCGATCATAGAAGAGATCTTGTTGAGATTGTTTTTAATCCTATGATGGATCTCTTTGAGCAAGATCTC
>JAYEOF010000301.1:0-3229 GCA_034722695.1 Campylobacterota bacterium | reverse complement strand
TCATGCTATCAGTCAATCAATTTCGTGCGAATTTAAAACAGTATGTTGACCAAGCTGTAGATAACCATGAGCCACTACAGGTAAGTCGTAAAAATGGTGAAGCATTTATTGTCATGTCACTGGAAGACTATGAAAGAGAACAAGAGACACTTTATGTACTCTCCAACGCTTCACTTATGGGACAAATACAAGAATCATTACAAACATATGGAAAAGGCAAAGGCTACACACCTACCTCTGATGAATTAGATCTGGATGATTTAAATTAGTGCGTTCGATTGTATTTGAGGGAAATACCTGGGAAATGTATGAAAAACTACGTCAGAAAGACAAAGTAATGCATAAAAACCTCTGTAAAATACTTAAACAACTTCAAAGAGACAACCCTATGCAAGGCTATGGTCACCCAGAAGCATTAAAACACACTCTTTCTGGATTATGGTCAAGAAAACTGACCAAAAAAGATAGACTCATCTATAATTTTACAGATACATCCATACATATCTTTGCCATAGGTGGACATTATGGTGATAAATAATCTAGGAGGAGAATAATATGAACCTAAGTAAAGACAGAGCAGGATATTCACTACTGGTTATGGCAGCTGTCGTGATCATACTTGCAGGGATCAAACTCTCATCAGTCATCGTCGTACCTTTTTTATTGTCTCTTTTTCTAGCTACTATCTTGTCTCCACTTTTTTTATGGTTGAAAAAACTTGGTTTGGGTGATATATTTCCTCTTATTATTATTGTACTTCTTCTGCTACTTGTTATCACATCACTGGCCATACTTGTAGGAAACTCTGTACAGGACTTTACCCAAAATGTCCCCTTCTATGAAACTAAACTAAAATCAGACTTGGGTGAGTTACTGGAGACCGTGAACAGCTGGGGATTACATATACCGAAAGAGGATATTTTAAACCTTTTTCAGACAGACAGTATCATGCGGTATATTGCCAGTACACTGAAGAGTCTTGGCTCACTGGTCACCAATTCATTTATGATCATTCTTACTATCATATTTATGTTGCTAGAGATATCCCAATTTGCATTTAAACTTAATCAGACAAATTCAAACAGCCTAAAACAATTTACAGAAATAAGTGACAATATAAAGCACTATATCTTACTGAAGGCCCTCACTTCAGCTGCTACGGGCATCATTATTACTATTATATTGAAAATGACCGGCATACACTATGCCATTCTTTGGGGTCTATTGGCCTTTATACTGAACTTTATACCGAACATTGGCTCCATTATCGCTGCAGTACCGGCAGTATTGATGGGAATTATCCAATATGATTTTACAACAGCAACAATGATCGTTATTGCTTACCTTGTAGTAAACACAGTTATAGGCTCTATTATTGAGCCTAGAATACTTGGTAAAGGTCTCGGACTATCAACTTTGATCGTATTTTTATCTTTAATTTTCTGGGGTTGGCTATTGGGACCTGTAGGAATGATACTGTCAGTACCATTAACTATCATGATAAAAATAGCGCTCGATACGAAAGAAGATACAAAATGGATAGCAACCCTGCTTGGCTCTGTCAATGATGCCAAGTAAAGGGTGCATCTCCATCAAAATCCCTATACAAAATAATGTTATAATAAATCAAAATGCATTAAGGAGCAGTTTATGGAAAAAGAATTTAAAGAGATAATTGAAGAGTCTAAGAAGTCTCTCGAGAAAGCAGAAAAGAAGATAGAAGAGCTCAGTGAAGATTTCACTGAAGAGGCAGGAGAGTTCTGGATTGACCTGAAAAAGCGTTTTGCCGGGGTGAATGATAAACTCAAAGATGCCTATGATGACTTTGACAGTAAGGCAGAACTCAAAGGGCATCTTGCTATGATGGAAGCACGTGATAAACTGGAGCAAGTTAAAGAGAGCGCAGAAGAGTTTACACAGCAAGTATCTAGCAAGGCACAAGTAGAACTGGACATAGCAGCTCTCAAAGCACACCTTGCAAAAATGGAGAGTGAAGACCTGTGGGAAGATAAACAAAAAGAGCTTTCTCATATGTATGATGATTCTAAAGTAGAAGTGGAGAAATTGGCTAAAAAAGCAGGAAAAGAGATCAACGAGATCTTTCTCAAGTTGACAGATATAGTATAATGAAAAAGATCATAAGGCTGGCATTTACAACTATAGTCACCCTTATGATCAGTGGTTGTGGTATGTCAAACCTTAGCTACGATAACAAGCAACTCACTGTTCAGGTAGAAAAAGAGTATCTACAAATGGATGGTACCCTGCTCAATGAGCGCAGAAATAATTTCAGTAGTCTGTTTCTCAGCCAAAAGGTTGTACGTTTAGCTGAAGGCAATCTTGTAGTGTATGAAGATGCAAGAACAGACTTGAGCTATGAGTTTGAACCACCGATCACACGAAGCATTAAAATTATATTTGAGGCTAAAAGTATCATCATGCTTTATGGTAAAAGTCATCTCTATGCCTATCAACTCATCTTGAAAAATGGAAAGATACTTAATGTTGTTGCTCAACAGGGTGATACACAACAGCTTAGATTTGTCTATGGATTGAGCACATCGCAGCTCAATCAAATGTTAAAACAGTTAGATCCTGATGCTGCAAGCACTTACTATAAACAAGTGATCAGACTACAAGATGAGGGTCATGCTATTTTAAGTAAATGGGATGTACAAAAAGTGCATTTTGTGCCACTGGTAGTTCCCTTAGCTCGAATGATGAGAAGGTAGTACTTCCTTATGCAAAAGGTGATACCTTATCTTGCCATACTCATAGTGATTCTATATGCTGTTTATAATGCTAAGTTCAGAAACCCTAAAAAGGTTGATGCACATACACATACACACTATGAAGAGCATATCAAAACACATAAGTCAACACACCACTATGAAGAGGAACTCTCCCATATCAATACAGATGAATATACAAAAGAGTACATCATAAAAGTCATAAATCATGGCTCTGACATACTGGATTTTAAAGGCGGTGAAATGGAGGGTGGTTTTGCTGCACATGATGATGCAGAGAAGATCGCCTGTTATGTGATGGATTTCTCCGGTAAAAAATGTGCGAAATCCTATCCTAAAAATGCAGCCATGTTTTACACCAGTATCTGTGGAGGATGTCATGGAGATGATGGTAAAGGTTTAGGTGGAACCTACCCTGACCTTACAAAAGCTAAAATGTTAGGTATAGAAAAAAGAGAAAGCTTTCTGAAGTCCATGAG
>JAYEOF010000300.1:0-3241 GCA_034722695.1 Campylobacterota bacterium | reverse complement strand
AGAAGAGAAATCTCCCACTTCAAAAAGGAAGATCCCTACTTCATCAACTTTGATACCTTTATCGATAAGTTCGACCATTCTGTCATAAAAATCATCTTTTAAATGTCTTAAATCATATCTTTGCATAGTCTCTCCTATCTGTCAACTTCACCGAATACGATATTGGTAGTACCAATGATCGTAACGACGTCTGCTATATATGTACCTACAAGAAGCTCTTGAAGTAATCCTGTATGGAAGAAACTCGGTGCTCTACACTTCAGTCTGTAAGCATACGGCTCACCTTCTGATTTAATATAGAAACCAAGTTCACCTTTTGGTGATTCAGTAGGTACGTAAACTTCACCTTTTGGCGGTCTCATCCCCTGAGTTACAAGTACAAAGTGCTGCATCAATGCATAGTTTTGTGTCATGATCTCTTCTTTTGGAGCAGAGATGTATTGCGGTGCATGCGCCATAAGTTGCGGTTCAGATTTTTTATACATAGGGATAAGCTGTCTGATGATCCTTGTAGACTGCTTCATCTCTTCCATATAAATTCTGAAACGTCCGTATGAGTCACATCTGTCACTTACCGGAATATCAAAATCAAGTTCAGAGTAGAGTTCATAAGGCTCCTCTTTTCTGATATCCCAATTGACACCTGAACCTCTAAGCATCGGTCCTGTACATCCCCAAGAGAGTGCATTTTCAGCAGAGATAACCCCTACATCTTCAAGACGCATTTTCCAGATACGGTTCTCATTTAAAAGTGCTCCGTAAGTCTCATCTACTTCTTTATCGAGCTTGTCACAGAATGTAATTGCAGCTTCCAACCAACCCGCAGGAAGGTCAAGAGGTACACCACCGATACGTACTGCAGAGTGAGTCAATCTCGCTCCACAGTAATCTTCCATTAAGTCCATTGCAAATTCACGTTCACGGAATGCATAAAGGAAGACTGACATTGCACCAACATCCAGTGCATGTGTTGCTACGAAGAAAAGGTGAGAGATGATCCTGTTAAGCTCCAACAACATCGTTCTGATCACTTGTGCCCTTCTTGGTGCTTCTATACCGATCAGTTTTTCTACCGCCAATGCATAAGCATAGTTGTTAGAAGTTGACGCGATATAGTCAAGTCTGTCTGTCGTTGGCAAGAATTCATTGTATGTCATGTTCTCTGCCATTTTTTCGATACCACGGTGAAGATATCCGATATCCGGATAGGCTTTAACTACCTGCTCACCATCCAGCTCCAACACTAGTCTTAACTGACCGTGTGCTGAAGGGTGCTGAGGACCAAAGTTGATGACCATTGTATTATCATCACGCTCAAAATTGAGGTTTTCAAAAAACGGGGTTAATTTATTGGGTTGTTGCATCTCGCCTCCTTATCTTCTCTCATCTAATTGCTTGCCGGAATCTTTGGTATAGTCAACAAGAACTGTTTCACTATACTCGATCGCAGCCTCTTTCTCACCTTCAGAGATATCTGCATCAAACGGTACTTCATATCCTACTCTTGAGAAACGCTTCGTATCATATCTGTCTACTCTTGCCTGATCTCTGTTCTCAGGACCGATCACATCTCTATACTCTTTACCAAAGATCTTATCTACTTCATACCATGAAGCAAATTCGTCTCCATGTAATGGATATGTTTTAAGCAGTGGGTATCCTTCCCAGTCATCTGGCATAAGAATACGCTTAAGGAATGGATGGTTATTTACTTTGATACCGAACATATCATATATTTCACGCTCTGCAAAGTTTGCAGACTTGAAAAGAGGCTCAACACTTTCGATAGCTTCACCCTCTTTAATACGACACACCACTCTTACTCTTTTAGCTTCAGTGATATTCAGCATTTGGTAAAAGAGTTCAAATTCTCCATCTTTTGCCAAATAATCCACTGCACTCTGCTCTGAACACTGTGTGTATCCACATTGCTCTTTAAGGATCTCAAGTACGTTGAAGTTTTCAGTCGGGTTGATATGCACTACAAGCTGTCCTATTTCGACATAAGACTCTTTTGCTTTTCTACCTAAAGCTTTCACTACAGCTGCAAAGTGACCCTCTGCTTCTACTTCTTCTCTAGGTACACGTGGTGCAACCCAGAATCTGTCTGTATAGTATGCTTTTCCCTGAACATTGTCTTTTGGTACGTATTTTCTCATTACACTAACCTCAAGTTCTGTTTTGTATTGTTATTCATGTTTGCTGACTCTCTTCTGATCTTCTTTTGAAGCATCATCAATGCATACTGAAGTGTTTCAGGTCTTGGTGCACAACCAGGAAGGTAAATGTCCACAGGGATGATACGGTCAACCCCCTGTACAGTTGCATACGTGTTGAACATACCACCGGTATTTGCACAAGAACCCATAGAGATCACCCATTTAGGCTCTGTCATCTGATCATAAAGTCTTCTAGCGAACTCTGAGTGTTTCTTAGAGAGTGTTCCAGCAAGGATCATGACATCTGCCTGTCTTGGTGATGCTCTAAAGATCGTTCCCATTCTATCGAAGTCATAACGGGATGCTCCGGATGCCATCATTTCGATCGCACAACATGCGAGTCCATAGGTAAGCGGCCAAAGTGAATTTGATCGCCCCCAGTTTACGAGTTTATCTACCGAAGTCAATGCTATCGGCAAGCCTGCTGATGAGGCGTAATTTACCTGATGGTGTGCCATTCAAGTGCTCCTTTCTTCCATGCATATACGAAACCAATCGTAAGTAGTAAAATAAATAGTAACATCTCTACAAAACCGAACCAACCAAGCAATTTAAAGTCGATCGCCCATGGGAACATAAAGATGATCTCTACATCAAACAAGATAAACAAAAGTGCTATCAAGTAAAACTGTACTGAGATGGTGTTCGGCTGTTTTGTAACCTCCGGTCCACACTCATAGATACTGAGTTTAAGCTTTTCTGTATCCAGTTTAGCCATTTTTCTACTAACAAGTCTTGCTAAAAACAACGTAGCGGGAAATGCTACAGCTGTCAATGCAAATAAAACAAATACACCGAAATACGGATGTTCTGTAATTACATGAGTCATATTAATCCCTTATTTAAATCAATTCTTTCGTACTTAACGAGAGTATTCTCAGAATATTACCTTTATACTATCTGAAAGATGGTTAAAGTATTTGTGTCTCTAAATGCTTTAAAATGTTAGTTTGAGGGGATGTAACTATGTGAAACAGAAAAAAGTGGTTACAATATCGAGAAAATTATGGAGCTTATTATCA